>DTZQ01000231.1 GCA_012961305.1 Armatimonadota bacterium
CGGAGGAGTCCAGGCCACGAGGTTGAGCCCCTGCGGGTACAGCCAGCGGTCGAGGTTGGCCACTTCAATTAGGGCCACCGGCGCATTGCTTCCCCGATGGTAAACTACAATGGTGTCCCCGTGCCGGGCCACTTCGGTGGGGCCGGGGAAGGGGTCACGGGAGTTGACCAGTTCAATGGTTGCCCCCCGCCGGAGCAAATCCCCGTGAAAGGCGTTAAATCCTCGCTGTCCCACTCGCCAGCGTTCCCAGAGGAAAAAGGTCGCGAACACTCCGTAGCCGCTCCGGTAGCGATGGACCGCGATGCCGGCAAAGGCCGGTCGGCTGGTCAGAGCATCCACATAGGCCCGCAAGGCCCCGAAGGCTTTCGTCTCCGGACGCACTAAAGCGAAGCCGAGCCAGGTGGATTGGTCGGGGGCAATGAGGGGGCTGGAAAAATCGCCGGCCCTGAAGGAGGGGAACAAAGGATGGGCTTCGGGGAAGGAAAGGCTTCCGCGGCGGGGCAGTTCGATGGGCAGCCCTTCCAGGGCTCGTTCGTAGGCCCGGATTTCGCCCGGAGAACGCCTGTCTTCCCCCAAAGCCTGCTTGGCCGGCACCAGGGCCGTGAGCCGTTCCAGGCCGAACAGTCGGGCCAAAGTTAGGGGCAGGTAGCGCAGGTTGCCTCTCCGTTCGTAGGCTCCCGCCCCCAAATCGGCCACCAGCACCCCGCCGTCGGCCACGAACTGTTCCAGGGTCCGCTGTACGGTCCGCGGCAGGGAGAAAGCCGCAGGGGCAAACAGCACCCGGTAGCGACGCAGGTCCAGGGCGGTGATTTCGGGCAGAGTGAGGAAATCCACCTGGCCGTATTTCGTTCCCCGGCGAAAGGCGGTGAGCAAACCCACCGGCTCCCCTTCAATCAATCCGGCCTCGTAGCCGTAGAAAGGCACTCCCTCGCGCCGTATCCCAGCCGCAAAGGGTTCGTACAGGATGGCGGCGGTGGGAGTACTGCGCCCGGCGGCCAGGCCACTCTGGCGAACGATGTCCAGGGCTACCTTTACGGCCGCCAGACGCTGCGGGTCGCCTTTCAACCCTTCCCAATTCTGGTAGGCAACTCCGGCCGCCCCGTGGACGAAACTCTCTACCGTCCAGGCAAAGAGGTGGGCAGGCGTCGGGCCCCTGGCTTGAGGCTGGCTGAGGAGGACAGGCACGGCGGCGAAGCGGTTGCCCCGGCGGGCCATATCTACGGCCTGTACATTGTGGGTCACCCAGTCCGGCTCTGCCCGGGTCGGGTACAGGGCCGGCACTATCGCCTGGTACTCCAGGGGAACCGTGGCCAGGGTGCGATAAGTGGAGCATCGGCCAGTGAACACCAACCGCTGGGGGTCGAGGGCCTGAATGGTCTGGGCCCAAAAGCAGAACAAATCCTGCGTAACTACCTGCTGGTACAGGGCCACGTCCAGGGAAGGCCGAGCAAAGCCGGGGGGGTGGTGGTCGTCGCTGCGGATGGCACCGACCAGGGTCAACGAGGCCGGGTTGAGGGTTTCCATCCGCCAGGCCTGGACCAAGTCGGCTGGGCTGGGGTAAAGGGTTTCCAAGAAGGTGCGAAACTCCGCATCGGGATAGTGGAGCAGCGGTTCCGGTTCGTGCTGCACCCCCCAGCCTAAAAGGCCCGGCGTGTCTTTGTAAGCAGTTACCATTTCCTCAATCCAGGTAGCCGCTTCTTCCCGATAGGTGGTGTCCATAGGGGCAATGGCCCCCCGGGAGTGCACGGCCTCGATGGTGTTCAGTCCCAATATCACCCACAGGCCATATTCCTGGGCCGCGGCCAGCAGAACGTCTAAATCGGCCTCCGTCCACCCCTCCGGCAGGGGCAAGTCCACGTACAGCACGTTGAAGCCTGCTTCTCGATAAATAGGCACCTCCAACGCGCTTGGCAGGCCATAAGCCCAAGCCAGGGGAACAACCTCGTCCTCTGTGGTGACGAACTTCCCCTGGTGCACCGTTAGCGGCGGTGGAGTCCCCAACTGCTCCGCTGCGGACGAAGGACTCGCCCCCAGCAGCAAGCCCATCCCTAACCACAACCAGGCCCTGCGCATAACACTCCAATTATAGCATACTTTCGTCTCCTTGGGAAGAGGTTTACAATCGGGGATAACCTATTTCGAGGTTGGTTTGGGCCTCTGCTACACGGGTTTCCAACCGTTGCAAAATCTCCGCTGTTTTTTTCAACTGCTGCGCCGTCTCTTCCGCTTCCCGTACTACCCTCTCTGCTTCCTCCTGCAACTGCGTCCTTCGGGCTTGCAATTGCACTCTTAGCAATTGGCAAAATTCCAGTGCCTGGCTTTTCTTCCGCCCATCCTGACGCAGATATTCCTGGCCGAGGAACTCATCCAGGCGGCGGAAGACGTGGTCGAGGTTCTGCCGGGCAAAAGTTTCGTTAAATTCGCTGGCCCGCTCTAAAGCCTGCGCATAATCCTGGACTGCCGTTTCCCATTGCTGCTCATCGAAGGCTAAGTCTCCTTCCAGTAAGCCGGTTTCGGTAAAGACCTTCAGGGCAGTTTTGTGGGCCGAAGCCGGTGCCTCCAGGCGGCCTTCCAGGAAGTGACGGGCATGTCCTAAGGCTTCCCCTGCCCCTTTCTTTTGCCCCAGGCGGTAAAACCTCAAAGCCCGTTTAGCCCAAATCTGAGCGTATCGTAGAGGTTGATGTCCCATCCGCTCGCAAATTCCCTCACATTCGGCCAATTCCTGTTCTGCCTCTTGGTATCGGCCCTGCTCCACATAGGCCTCGGCCAGGTGCAGTCGGACTTGGAACTCCCGAAAGCCAATCCCGATGGGGCTGAGTTGGCGGAAGGTTTCCAGACTTTTCTGGTAGAGGGCGACTGCTCGGGCTAATTCGCCCTGCGTGAAATAGAGATAGCCCAGCCGGTCGTACAGCAGAGCCTGGTCGTGGAGGGCATTTTCAAACGTCTGCCAGCATTCCCGAAAGCACTGGAAGGCCTCCTCGAAACGCCGCTGATAGGTGTACAGGATGCCCAAACTGGAGAAAGCAATGCCTTCTTGCTGAGTACGATGTCCTGGTTTGGGCCAAGTGCTGCCTAACTCCCTAAGGACCTTGAAGAACTCCTTTTCTGCTTCTTCCCAGGCGCCCGTCTCCCGCCAGAGTACTGCCTGGCGGCGATAGGCTTTGGCCAATTCCTCCCGCACCCCCGCTTGTTTTAACAGCGGTATGGCTTTCTGCAAAGTCTCCTCCATTTTGGCCCAATCGTCCAGTTGCCGATAAACATCCGCCAGTTCGCTGTACAGCATTCCTCTCAGGGCAGGAGGGGCCGCATCCGGCAGTTGATCCAAGGTCTGGGTAAGGACTCCAGCGGCCTCACGTAAGCGACCCAAATTTTTCAGCGTACGTACACGTTGGTACTGCGCCAGCAGGGACAAGGCCTGGTAGTGTTTCTCCATGGCAAAGTTGCGTGGCTGATTGGCGGCAGCAGTCGCCGCTTTCTCCCCGCCCACCAGCGTGCGTTCGGCTTCCTCTAACCTACCCCTTGCCCGCTGGACAATGCCCAGATATAACTGAGCGGTCAGCCGCCAGTAATCGGCATCAAAACCACCGAAAGCGAAAGGGGAGTCAACTACCTGCTGCAGCAATTTCTCCGCTTCTTCCCATTTGCTCAGCCAGGCCAGAGCCACCGCTTGTAGCCAGGTGAAATAGGAGGGACCCTGTTGAGCCCAAGCCCCTGCTTTTCGACAGACTTGGCTCCATTCCTCCCGCAGCAGGCAATCCGCCAGTTGGGCGAAGTCCCGCAGTTCCGAGGACTGGTTCTCCTGTGCCTGACGGCACAGCAGTTCCACCAGCACCCGACAGGTCAGTAAGTCTCCCCGCAACCGGTGCAGTTCAAAAATATGGAAAAACTGGTTGAAGCCATCGTCTTGCAGCGCGTTTGCTCTGCGGAAGGCAGGAGCGGTAGCAAGTTCCCGGCCCGTTTTCAGGAGCGGAGACCCGGCCAGATGGGTCAGGAGCGGGGGTAGGTGGAGACACAAATCGGCATAAACATTGACCAGGATGGAGGTTTCCTCCCCTACCGGCTGCACCTCTAACTCTGCTGAAGCAGGTGAGAACTGCAACTTTGCCGGGCGGCAGAGGATGTCCTGGGGCAGGACGTACAGATGGTGCTCCAGGTCCTGTGCTTCCTCCGCCAGCCGGGACAACAGCACCCGGAGAAAACTTTCCTCCCCGCGAGCGTGCCGCCGGAGAAAATCCGCCTCTTCCGGCATCAAACCGCACTCCCTCGTGAGCCAATCCGGCAGGGACTGGTCTTTTTTTCGGGGTCCGTAGTTGGCCTCAGCGGGGGGGAAAAGCCAGAGGGCCGAAAGTGCGGGGCAGAACTTACGAACCGCCCGCAGTACTCTCTGCCTCGTTTCCAACGATAAGGTATCCCGGTAAAAAGTGGAAGGATTGACCTCCGCTTCTTCCCGCAAAAAACGGGTAAGGGGCCGGTTTCTCTCATCGCATAAAATGCTCAAACGACGGACATGTTCCGGGGTAGCCATGACGAATTCTCCGTGTTTTGTACTTAGGGATGTAAACCCACCCCAAGGCTTTCAATTTTGCGAAACGAATTTGGCCGTTAAAGGGTTCCTAAGTGAAAACAGTTTGCCTTAGAGTGCTTGATAGGAGAAAAAATCATTTGCCTTGAAGTGCTTAGTGAAGAAAAAAATAAACTTTGGCCAGCGGTCTAAATTGTGCTAAACTAAAAATGAAGGGGGGTGAGCAACAATGAAAACTCTCAGACCCGAACTCACGCCCGCGGTTGGGAAGAGAGTGACCGTAAGGCTGGAGGCGGAAAGAGATGGCGGAAGTTGTGCGGACAGGTAACGATGTGCGCTTCCGGGTGGACGACTCGGTGGGGGGGTTTGCCGAACGCCTGGGGCAGGCCTTCGGCACCCATTTACGGCGCTTGGGGGTTGCGGCCCAAGTGGTGGTCGGCGCGGACAACCGCCTGAGCAGTCGTCCCCTCAAGGAGGCACTCATCAAAGGTCTGGTCACCTCTGGGGCAGAGGTGCTGGACATCGGGTTCAGCACCACTCCCCTGCTGTACTTCGCCCAGCAACACCTGGGTTTGGAAGCGGCGGTCATGGTCACGGGAAGTCACTTGCCCCCGGACTGCAACGGCTTCAAACTTTGTCGCGGCCTGGGTGCCATTCTGGGAGGGGAAATAGACCAAATCTTGGCCTTAGTTGAGCGCGGGGACTTCCTCTCCGGAGAGGGGCGCGTCCAGGAGGCCTGCGTGCTGCCGGCCTATTTCAGCGACCTGCGTGGTCGGCTCACTCTGGGCTCGCGCCGCTTGAAGGCCGTGGTGGACGCGGGCAACGGCACCGTGGGCCCCCTGGCCCTGCATTTGCTGGAGGATTTGGGCTGTGAAGTGGTGCCGCTCTACTGCGAGCCGGATGCTACTTACCCCCATCATTTCCCCGACCCCGGCCGGGACGAGAACCTGCAAGACCTCATCGCCCAGGTTAAGCAGACCGGGGCCGATGTAGGTCTGGCTTTCGATGGCGATGGAGACCGGCTGGGGGCGGTGGATGAGCAGGGCAACATCATCCGGCCCGATCGCCTCCTCATCCTCTTTGCCCGGGAAATCCTGGCTCAGCGGCCCGGCAGCCCCATTGTTTTGGAGGTCAAGTGCTCCGACGCCCTGGTGGAGGTAATCCGTAAACACGGTGGCAGGCCCACGTACTCCAAAGTAGGCCATTCTCAGGTGAAAGCCAAGATGCGAGAAGTTCAGGCCCCTCTGGGGGGCGAACTGTCAGGCCACATTTCCTTTGCCGATGAGTATCGGGGCTTCGACGATGCCCTGTACGCTGCCGCCCGGCTGTTGCGCATCCTCTCGCGCACGGCCCAGCCGCTTTCGGCCCTGTTCGCCGATGTGCCCGCATATTACACCACTCCCGAAGTGCGACCGGAAGTGACGCCAGGGGAGCGTCGCTGGGCGATTGTGGAGGAGTTGACCGCCCATTTTCAGCAGGCCGACTGCGAATGCTTAACCCTGGACGGGGTGAAATTCCGCACCGCCGATGGCTGGGGACTCATTCGAGCCAGCAACAATGAACCCCAACTCACCATCCGCGTGGAGGCGAAAACCCCGGAGGGCCTGCAGCGCCTGCAGCGCGCGGTGGAGGAGGCCTTGGGCAAATATCCCGAGGTGGAACGCCTCGACTGGTGAAAGGTAAAGGTCTGAGTTGGGGAATGGCTGGAAACTTGGTAGGGCGATACCCCTTTGTTGCCCCTCGTGACTTGGTGAAGGAGGAAACAACATGGTAGATTTAAGCCAAGTATCCGGTCTGTCCATTTCCCTGGACGAGAGGACGGGGGAACTGCATGGCAAAGGCGTGCCTGAATCCGTTCCCCGGAGTTTTGCGGAAATGGCAAAGGTCGTTTTAGACCCGCGGGCCCTACCGCCAAAGGAAGTCCTCTATCTTATGTACCGCGACTTTCCTACCTCTCCGCAGGTTCAGGCGGCTGGCCTGCGCTACGACATCACCGTTATGTTCCCCAAGCCCGTGGGCAGGGAGTTGCCCAAGACTAAGGGCCATATTCATAGCCGCCCGCCGGGCAGCACCAGTTCCTACCCTGAAGTCTACCAGGTACTGCACGGCCGGGCCCTCTACGAGTTGTTTGGCCCCTGGAAGGGGGACACGGACGAAATTGAAACCGTGTTCTTAGTGGAAGCCGAACCGGGGGACATCGTAGTGGTGCCCCCCGACCATGCCCACATCACGCACGTCCTCGGCCAGGAGCCGGTGGTGATGGCCAACTGGGTAGCCCGAGACTGTCAGAACGATTTCCATCCCATTGAACAGCGGCGGAGCGGGCCCGTTTACCTGCTGGCGGAGGGGACCCATCGGCCCACCATTCAGTTCAACCCTCACTATCGGGTAAAACAACTGCGCTGGGAGATGGCCAGGGATTCCGGTCGGGGTTTCATCCGGGGAGTGCCCATTTACACCACTGTTCTCCGGCAACCCCGGCAATTCGGCTGGCTTAATCCGTAGGAGCCGCAGGTGGTTTGGTCCGAAGCGCAAGCGAAAAATACGCGCTGGCGACCGGGCTTACCTTAGTGGTGGGCCGTCCATTTGCGCTGGAGTTCCAACAGCAAG
>DTZQ01000232.1 GCA_012961305.1 Armatimonadota bacterium
AATGCCGACCCCCTCAGCGAAGCTCCGCCGTTCCTTACCCCAGAGGTCATGGCCAAGGCCCGACGGAATCTGGAGGAAGCAGAGAAACTGGCTCCTAACGAAGTGGTCCGGGCTCGCATAGCCGCTGTGCGGAAGCATTTTGAGGGGGTGTACCCGCTATGGGCCGGAATCTGGGAGTATCATCTGTACGAGCAGAGGGGGGACCCCGCCCACCTGCGGCGGGCGGCGGAGCACCTGCGGCCCCTAATAGAGGCCCGGCGGGGCAGTTACCTGGCGCGGCGGTTCCAATTTCTGGCCTTGGTGTTCGACGGCGTGCTGTGGTCCGGGTTCGGGGAGGAGATGGAGAAAGGGGGGCGAAAATGCCGCAACAGCGATGAGACCGGCCCCGGCGACAACGCAGCCGGTTGGGCCTCTTTTCGCTTTCCCGTGCCGGACTTGACCCAACCAGTGCGCCTGCGCCTGTTGGTGTGGGGGGAATCGGCTTTGAGCAACCTTGTCATCTGTTCCCAGGGACGGGGCAAAGGCACCGCGGCCGGTGGGGTGTGGAACCCGGTGCGGCCGGAGAAGCCCCTGTCCGGCAAACCCCAATGGGAGGAGATGGTGTTCGTCATTCCGCCGGAGTTGTTTGAGCCCGGGGTGCGCCTCCAAATCGTTGGCTTTGGAGGGGGGGACTCCCAAATATGGATTGCTGAGGCCAAAGTGGAGGCCGTGGAATAAAGGCCGGAGGCGCGACTATTCCGAGGGGGAACGGCGGAGGGCCTGGACGAGCAGGAACCCGCCCACCACGGTGGCGTCCAGAAACTCCAAATCGGTGGCCGCGAACCAACGGTTGAACTCCTCCACCGTCGCTCCGGGGGCGAAATGGCCGCTTTTGACGAACAGGCCGGCGACACGGTCGGACAGCCACCGTTCGCCGCGCACATAGGCACAGGCGGCAAAACGACCGCCCGGTTGCAGAACCGCCGTCAGTTCCTGCAGGGCCCAGGGGCGGTCGGCGAAGGTGTGCAGTCCATAGAGACAGCGCACGGCGGCGAAGGAGGCCGGACGGAAGGGCAGTGTGTGCACGTCCGCCCGGACGAGCAAGACGTTCTCCTCCGGCAGGGCGCGGAGCCGCTGCCGGGTTTGGCGCAGCAGTTGCCAGGACACGTCAGCCGCGACGAAAGTGAGGTGCGAGTAGGCGTAGTACTGCGGAGTCAGCAAAGTGCTGGCGCTGAGGGGCAAGTCGAGGCAGAAACCCTCCGTCAAGTCGGCTATGGCGGCTTCCAGCAGGGAGTACAACTTCCTGGCCGAGACCCCCCAGTTCAGCCGGAGGAGGAAACGGCGGGTGAGGGTCCAATGGTGAAACGTGGGCAGGAACCCCTCATATTCCGGCGGGGAGGAGAACGCGCCCTCCGCCGGCACCAGGTCCAAAACGCCCTCCTGGAACCGATAGAGCGTACCACAGGCCGGACAATTAACCCCGGCGGGCTTATCGGCCAGCAGGCGCAATCCTATGGTTTCGCACCGCACGCATTTCAGCCGTGCGGCCAGGCGTTTCCATTGGGTCAGGGCTCGGGGGCGGTCTTCCGTTGCGAGCATAGCCATAATTATACCTGAGGGGAAAGAAAACGTCAACTCTGTGGGAAGGAGAAAATCCATTGACGCAGGGGAAACTATCGGGTACAGTGCAGCGGAGCAGGTTGGGAGGAGCAAAGCCGTGAAATTGGAAATGTGCCTTTTCGGCTGTCTCACCGCAACCCTCCTCTGGGCGGCGGAGCAGGGCCCGGAAGAAATGGCTCCCAATGGTGGGTTTGAGGGGGAGTATCGGCAGGGGCTTGCGCCCGGGTGGGAGGCCAACTGCTACGGGGAAAATGAGTACCGCTTCGAGGCGGAAACGGAAAATCCCCATTCCGGTCAGGCCGCCCAGGCCGCAGTGTGTACCCGCTTCGTCCGTGGCGGGGTGCAGTTCCGCTGCCGGGGGATTGCCATTGAGAAGGGAAAGCCTTATACCCTGACCGTCTGGATGCGGGGGACGCTCACCAGTCCTGTGTATGTGGGGATTCGCAAGCACGGCGCGCCCTATACCCGTTACCTGGTGCGGTTCGTGCGCGTGGGGCCGGAATGGCGAAGGTACACCATTCTGGGCGAGGTGCCGGAGACCGATGCCGAGTGTGGAATTTATTTCAGGTTCGCCAGCACGGGCCGACTGGTGGTGGACGACCTCTCTCTGCGGCCGGGACGCCATCCTCCCCAGACGCCGGCCATCGAGGCGCCGCCGGTGAAGGGCAATCGCCTGTACAACGGCAGTTTTGAACTGGGTGGAGCCGACTGGGTGCCGTTGGGCGAAGGGCTGGAGGCAAGGGCCGAGAATCCCGTGCACGGAAAGTTCGCGGCCCGCCGGCACCTGGAACATCCCGGCCTGTTGGTGGAGAGCCGTCCGCTGACCCTGCGGGCCGGGCAGGTGCATACCTTCTCCCTCTGGCTGCGGCGGGAGGAGGGCCCCGCCGAAGTCACCCTGGAACTGGTGGAGTATGCCGATGCCGGAGGCGACCAACCCACTGCCCGCGCTGGCCTCCGCCGTACCGTGCCGGTGACCGCCAAATGGCAGCGCGTCGCAGTGACCGGAGTGCTGGAGGCTCCCTTTACCCACGGACACCTCGCCCGGGTGGTGGCGAAAGTGCCGGGCACCTATTGGTTAGACGCGGCTCAAGTGGAGGAGGGAGAACTCAGCCCTTTCGCCCCGGCCTACCCCATCGAAGTGGCAGCCTCCGTGCCGCTCCGGCAGCGCTACCTCGCCCCCGGCAAGGCGGCCCCAGTAAGGGTGCGTGTGGCGGCCATCAACCCCTTTTCCGGCTCGCTGCGCTTGACCTTCCGGCTTTTCGACCTCTGGGAGCGGGAGGTAGCCAGGCACACGACCACCGTGGAAGCAGCCGGGCGAACCCACGTGGAATACACTGCGTCGGTGACTCCGCCCGACCGGGGACTCTACCGGGTGCAGGTGGAGGCGGAGGGAGCCGGCGCGGGGGTGGGGGAAGCCCTGGTAGGGGTACTGCCGCCCTTGTCCGCGGTGCCGCCGGATGAACGAGGCTTCTTGGGCAACCACGCTCCGGCCAGTCTGGACCCTGCCTCGCCCAACATAGGCCCTCAGGCGGCCCGACGGGCCGGGGCCCGCTGGTATCGCATCCACGACTTTGCCAACTACGTGCAGTGGCACTGGGTAGAGCCGGAGCCGGGACAGTTCCGCTGGTACGACGCGGAAATCGGCCTCCTGCGGCGGATGGGATTTGCCCTCCTGGGCACGCTGTGCCGCCCACCCCTGTGGGCCGGCAGGCCGGGGGAGGAACACCGTCGCTATGGAGATTGGACCAGTTCTCCGCCCCGGAGCCTGGAGGAGTTCGCCAACTACGTCCGCCGCACCGTGGAGCACTACCGCCATCACATTCGGGTGTGGGAAATCTGGAACGAACCCTACGGTGCAGGGTTCTTCTCTGGGACGCCGGAGGAGTATGCAGAAGTGCTCAAAGTGGGCTACCGAGCCTGCAAAGAAGTTGACCCGGAATGCACCGTGTTGGGCCTGTGTGCCTATCCGGGCCTGCCGGAGTGGATTGAGCGGGTACTAAGGGTAGTAGGGACGGACTACTTCGACGTGCTCAGTTATCACACCTATTTCACTCCGGGGCAGGTACGGGAACCGGAGGGAGGTGGTGACCCGCCGCTGGTGCAGGATGTGCAGCGGATGCAGGAACTGATGCGTGAATATGGGGAGGAGAAACCCATTTGGCACACGGAGGGCGGGGTGGCCTGTCCCACTTTCTACTCCTGGCTCCCCCCCAACGGCTGGCGCTGGGACGTGCGCACCGCGGCGGCTACGGTGACCAAATGCGTCACTCTGCTGAAAAGTGCAGGAGTGGAGAAGTGGTTCTACTACTACGTGGGCTATGCCTGGGGTGGAAGGGGCAACTACTACACCCTGCTGAACACGCCCTACATTCAAATTGACTTCGATGGCTCGCCCAAAGCGACGCTCCTGGCGCAAGCGGCAGCGGCAACCTTCTTGGACGGAGCGCAGTTCCGGGAGAAGGTGACGGCAGGGCCGTTACGGGCTTATATCTTCGCCCGGGAAGGAGACACGGTGGCCGTAGTGTGGCGGGAGGGGGCGGGGACAGGGCCGAAACTGCGTCGGCCGAGGGAGGTGCACCTTTACGACCTGATGGGGGCGGAACGGGCGGCGGAAGAAGGTTGGATGCTCACGGCGGAACCCGTTTACCTCGTGGGGCCGGAGTGGGCCGTTCAAAGATTGCGCCACTCTGCCTGAAGTTGGTTCCATCGGTTTCCAACCGACTTGGTAACCGTAGCCCAAGATTTCAACCTTGGATAGGTCTTATCGGCCTGCTCAAAACTGTTCGTGTTTTATGCAACGGCGCGCTGGCCCAAATGAAGTTAGGGGGAGGAGTGAAAAGGCGGGATGCCCCAGGTCACCATTGTCCTGCCAGCCTACAACATCGCGCCATACTTGGCGGCGGCGCTGCGCAGCGTGCGGCGGCAGACCTTTGCCGACTGGGAACTGCTGCTGGTGGACGACGGTTCCACCGACGCCACCCCGGAAATTGCCGCCCGTCACGCGGCCGCAGACGAACGCATTCGCGTCCTGCGCAGCGAACATCGGGGGTTGCTGTCTGCGCTTAACCTGGGCTTGACGGCGGCGCAGGGGGAGTTGATAGCCCGCATGGACGGCGACGACCTGATGCACCGCGACCGCCTGCAGGAACAAGTGGCCTACCTCACGGCCCATCCGGAAGTAGGGGTGGTCGGCTGCCTCATCCGGTGTTTTCCCCGACGGGTGCTGCGCGAGGGAATGCAACGGTACGAAGCCTGGCTCAACTCGCTAATCACCCACGAAGACATAGTTCGCGATTTGTTCGTTGAGGCTCCCTTTGCCCATCCCTCCGTCATGCTGCGGCGGGACGTGGTGGAGCGGGTGGGAGGCTACCAGGAGCACGGCTGGCCGGAGGATTACGACCTGTGGATGCGGCTCTGGTTGGCGGGGGTGCGGTTCGGCAAGGTGCCGCGGTTGCTGCACTTTTGGCGGGAACGGGAGGACCGGCTGACGCGCACCGACCGACGCTACGCAGTGCGGCAGTTTCGGGAGTTGAAAATCCACTACCTCAAGCAATCCTTCCTGCGGGGACGGGAGACGGTGCAGTTATGGGGCGCGGGACGGGGCGGAAAGGAGTGGGCCCGGCACTTGGAACGGCGGGGGTTGAAAGTGACCCGGTACGTGGACATTGACCTGCGCAAAATCGGCAACCTCGTGCGCGGCGCTGCGGTCATCGCTCCCGCGGAGTTGCCCCGCTATCGGGGGGAACCCCTGCTCGTTACGGTGGGGGTCAAAGGGGCGCGGGAATTGATTAGGGAGCGACTGACGGAATTGGGCTGGGTGGAGGGTCAGGATTACGTATGCGTAGCATAGGGAACCTCACGCATCAGACAGGCGAGGGCCGAACGCTAACTTGACTTTTTCCCCAGGTTGGGTTATAATGAGGGTTGACAACTGTTCAACAATGATAATGACCAGTGAGGACCAAGGAG
>DTZQ01000233.1 GCA_012961305.1 Armatimonadota bacterium
CCAACCTGTACTACTTAGGCGTCATCTGGCTGGCCCGCCGCCTCCGGCGGAAGGTCATGGTCTACGCACAAAGCATCGGCCCCCTGCGGCGGCGGATAACCCGTTGGCTGGTGCGCTGGGGCCTGCGGGGAGTGGACTTGCTGACCGTGCGGGACGAACCCTCGCGGGAGTTGCTGACAGCCCTCGGCTGGCAGCGGGAAGAGGTACTCCTCACCGCCGACCCCACCTTTGCCCTGACCCCTGCTCCACCGGAGCGGGCAGAGGAAATCCTGCGGGCCGCCGGCGTGCCCGAAAATGAGCCCCGAGTGGGAGTAGTCCTTCGGCCCACGCCCCGCGCCGCTCAGGTGAGCAGAGTGGTAGCCGCCGCCCTGAACGAGTTCCTGGCGAAACACCCCCTGAGGGTCGTTTTCCTGCCCTTTCACCCCCCGGGCGACTGCCGAGTAGCGGAGGCCTGCTCTCGCCAGTTGCATTCCTCCCCTGCCTACCTCCTGCCCGGCGGCTACCGCCCGCAGGAATGGATGGCCCTATGTGGAAGGTGTCAACTCCTGCTGTCCGAGCGACTGCACGGCCTCATCTTCGCGGCGACGCAGGGGGTTCCGCTGGTGGGCATCGCCTACGACCCGAAGGTGACGGGCCTGTTGGAGCAACTGGACGAACCGCCCCCCCTCACCGAGGAAACGGTTACCCGCGAGAGCCTGGTCAGGGCTTTAGAGGCTGCTTGGCAAGAGCGGGAAGAACGAAGTGCCCGTCTGCACGCCGCCGCCACTCGGCTGCGGGAACGGGCCTGGAAGAACACCCGACTGTTACACTGCTTGCTGGCCCCGTCAGATTAGCAGCCCCAGATAACAGCCTGTCCCCATCCACCTCGGTTTTAGTAGCCCATCCCATACTCACCGTGACGGCCATATTGTCAAAGTCAAAATGTCCCTTGCCTATCCGTTCTCGCTGACCGCTGGCTCCCCAACCCGTTCCACCGCCTTGACTTTCCCCGCATAGTCGGTCTGCACCGGTGGCAGCGATAAGGTAATTCGTCCGTCCTGACAGGTAACGCGCTCAGTTCGCTGCCGTTTTCCGGCATAAGAGTCCCACCATTCTACCAGATAGTCCCCCTCGCGCAGGCCCGTGAGGGTCACGGTCGCACTCCGGACCTCCTCCGGCCGCTGGCCGAGGGCCAGCACTTCGGGCTCATTGGCCGAGTGGTGCACCCACAGCAGAACCCGCCGGGGCGAGCGCAGGCCGTACACGGTGACCTCCGGATAGCGCTGAGCGTCCCGGTAGTTGGTCAGCAGGTAGTAACTCACCTGAATCCAGTCGTGCCCGGCGTTGTGTACTCGAATGCGGTGGGGCCCCGCCGGAACGGAGGCCACCACCTGTCGTTCCTCGGCCGGTACGTGCCGCCGACCCTTCCCGGAGAACTCGTGCCGGACGGCCAGTTGGTCGTCCACGAACACCTCGAGAATGGCTAGCCCGGCCATCTCCCCCGCGACCACGACGAACTCTCCGTCCATCGGGTAGTTGACCAAGAAGGTGGGCGGGTTGCGGTAGGGCGCGCGGTCGGGATTGCTCCCGTACAACTTGCAGCCCAGCCTGCGGGCATCTACACGCCCGTCCGGCGGCACAGGGAATTCGCTTTGGGGAGCCTTTCGCAGCCAGGGGAAGAACAGCGGTTTGATGAGCACCGGCCGGTAACGGGAACGTGCCGAAGCGGCACTGCTACCAGTCGAGGCAACAGCGGCACCCACGACGAACGGCTCGTAGGCCCCCGCAGCCAGATTTTCCCCCCGGAGGAACTCCGCCAGCGCGCGGTAGTGGCCATAGCGGTCGTGGAGTTCGACCGGACACTGGCGGCCGGCGTGCCAGGTCAGCGGCGCTCCCGCTGCCCCCATCATCACTGCCACCCACAGGCTGTTGTGAAAGCCGACCCCCTCGCCGTCCGCCGTTCCCTCCCCGATGAGCAGCGGCTTGGTGGGGAAGACCCGCCGCATTTCGGCGATGGCCGCAGGAGGCGCGTAGTGCAGTTGACAGAAGTCCAGGGCCGCAAAGGTCCGCCGCAGGGCCTGGGGCGTGCTGACCCAACTGCTGGTAGTGACCAGATGGCGGTTGGGGTCAGTCTGTCGCAGGTAGGCAGCCATCTCCTGGTGCCAGGCGACGGTCGCCTCGTTCTCCTGTCCGGTTTCGTTCCACAATTCCCAGGCCAGCACGTTGGGGCTGTAGGACCAGCGGGCCACAATGTAGCGCAGTTTGCGCTTGTACAGGGCCCGCGCTTCTGGGTTCGTCCAGAACTCGCCAGGCGTGGCGCAGGGGCCGCCGTTGGCTGCATTGTAGGGATTGCCACCCCAACTGTCGTAGGCTCCGTGTTTCCCGTCGGGCCGTCCGAACTCCCAACAGGCGTTGTTGAAGCAGAGCATTAGGTAGAGCCCATGACGCCGAGCCAACTCGAGCAGGTTGTCGAAGTTGGCCGCGACCATCTGATTGTACCGACCCACCCCTTCGTAACCGCGCAGCGAACCCTGCTCCCCCCTCGTCCATTCAAGCCACGCCCAGTGGCACATCCACACGCGCACCGCGTTGCCGCCGTTCTCCACCAGCCGAGCGAAGTAGTGGTCGTAGGTGTCCCCCTCGGCCTCGCGCCGCGCCCAGGCAATGCACATTCCGATAGGCAGGAAAGGTTTCCCATCGTCAAAGACGAAGTAGCGCGGATTGTTCCGGCTGACCCGCAGGAAACCGGGGTTGTCTGAAGGGAGGCAGGCGAAAGTGAAATCCGGCGAACGGGCCTCCCCATCGGCGTCGCGAGCGGTGACATAGCCGCGGTGGGTCCCCACCTCGGTTGGCGCGAAACGCACCTTGAAACAGGGTTCGCCCTCCTGCTCCCACCGCTCCCGGCCGGGATTGGTGAAAGTGGAACCCTCGGGATGGACGTTGCGATAGGGCACGCAGTAGAACGCGGGCACGGTGACTTCCCGGCCGCTCGGCCCGCTAAAATGTCCCTCGACCGCGATTTGCGCTGGGTCAAAGGGATTATCGTAGGTCTTCGTCAGGCGGATGGTCAACTCCAACCGCTGGTAGCGGCCCACTGTGGCTCGGTCGGCTTTGACCTCTGCGATGCGCAGCGGTTGGGCCCCGCCCGACCCAAGGGCCAACAACAGGCCCAACAGGAAAACAAAGTTTGACCAGCCCACTTTTGTCCCCTTTGCTCATCCTCTCAATCTGCGAACGTAAGTATTCGCCCACCACAGTCCTTTTCCCAGTTGCCAAGTGGCCAAACTGGGCCATCGAAGCCGTCTACTCCCCAGGCACGAGCAGGCGCGTGGGATGGGTAGCGATAAACTCACTACAGCCTGGCCCCAACTCCAAACGGAGGTCTTCCAAAACGCCCTTCTCGGCCTTGGCTAAGACCAGGCTCCAGGCTTTCCCTCGCTGCGGCGGAGGCACTTTGACCCGCACTTCAAAGGGTCGGCCCGAGATGGTGTCGCCGCGAGCAATCTCCCGCCCCTCCGGGTCGTACACGGCCATCAAGGCCGTCTCGCCGGGGGAATCCGGGTCGCCGGTGGCCTCCGAGGTCAGGGTCAGATGGGCCTCCTCCGCGAGGGGAAGCACGAAGAAATAAGCGCGCGGCTGCGCCCCGAGGAGACCCAACCGGCGTCCGACGAGGCAAAAGTGCTGATTGTGGACCAACACCCGCGCCGCGTTGCGGCCGGTGTTGACGGCGATGACGTGCAAGCCTGCCTTCTTCGCGGTCACCTGCACTTCTGCTGGCTGCTCAAGGCTGGCTTCTCCTTCCAACAATTTCTCCCTGTCTGGGCCCAGCACTACAAACGCGCACGGCGAGAGGTAGCGGCCTAAACGGCGAACCTCTACCCGCCCGCGCAGTTCCTCGCCGGCCCGCAGCAGCACCACAAACCCGTGCTGGCCGCGCACAGCGAAGGCCACCTTCTCCGCACCCTCAGGCATTGGCTCCGAGGTGTAGGGCTTCACGCGGGCGCCGCAGTACTCCTCGGCGGGCTTGGTCGGCACTCGCCACCGGCGGCCAAAGGTTGCACGATGCCGAACGAAGTCCACCGCCAGGCTGTGGCCTTGCTCCATCCCGTTAATCAGCGCGTTAATGGCCTCCCGTTCCGCGGCGGTAGGAGCCACCACATAACGGCGCATCCGCATCACATACTCGTAGAAATCGCGGGTCAGTTTCACCCGCGCCCGCTGCCTCTCGGTCTGGCAGAGTTGGGCTGCTTCGTCCAACAACGCACCCAGTTTCTCCAATTTTTCACCCTCCCTCTTTCCCCCTGTAAACGGGGGGAAGAAGGGGCCACGATGGCCGCGCTCGCGGCACAGTTGGAGGATGGTCTCGAAGTAGCGGCGCATGACTGATGCAGCGGGGCCGTACATGCCCGCGTAGAAATCGCGCAGCAGTTGCTCCGTATCGGTCTCCGCGTCCCACATCTTACGGGCCGCGAGCCAGAAGTTCAGCGCACAGGCCCCGTAGTCGGGGATGGATTCGGAGGAGAAACCGATGACACCCCTGGCCTTGAAAAACGGGATGTCCTCGGCCAGGCTGTAAGCAGCACAGATGCGGGCCAGACCGTCGGTCGGGCCGACCAGAGTCGTCCAGTACTCGCGGATGAACAACTTGCTGGCTTTGGCGCTCCAAGCATCGAGTATTTCGACGAACCGGGCGTTCAACTCACAACGCGGGTCCTGCAAGGAATGGATGTTACAGCCACACCAACCGTAGTGCGCCAGAGAGATGACCACATTGGGATGGACGGGCACATCCTTCGGCGCCTCCACCGTTCCCGCGTAGGCGTACCAACAGACGTACTTATCGGGATGGCGGCGAGCCAGCCGCTTGGCCACGGCGTTGGCGAAGATGCTCATGCGCCGGCCCTTGCCCCGCTTAGCCAAACCCCGAAACTCCGGCGGGTCCTGCGCGGTGCATCGCTCACATTCGCACCAGCCATAGCCGTCAGCCGGGCTGAGGGAGAAAGAATAGGCCTCCGGATTCTCGTCGAAGTAGGCAATGGCCTTGCGGGCGGCAATTTCAATCACCTGAGGGTTGCTTGTACACGGCTGCCAGCCTTGCTCCCCGTCGGATTCGGGGATGTAACGTGTGCCCTGCCGCAGGGGGAACAGGTCGGGATTCTCCCGGAACTGGGAGGGGCGGAGGATGCGATGCAGGTTGTGGCCCATGGAGGCTTGCACGCCACCCATCTTGTTGCGCCGCCGCCAGAGAGCATAAGCCTCCCGTTGCCATTCGGGTCGCCCCCCGTAGGCCCACCACACATTGCGCAGAATGAAATCGGGGTTCTGCACCTCATTCCGAGGTGGCACCGTTACGGTGGGCCTGCGGGGCACGTTCTCGCCCCACTCGCCGGGGAAGTACCAGCGACAGCCCAGGCTCTCCAAGAACTCGTACACCCCAAACCAGAGGCCGGCCTCGTCCTGGCCGGCGATGACCACCTGAGGCACCTCCCCTCCCGGCCCCTCGGCCAGAATCCAGAAACCTTCCGGCCGCAACTGACCTCGGGCTTCGCGCTGGACCAAATCGTCCGGCAGGTCACTGGCCAGTCCTATTAGCAGTTTGGCCTTTCCTTTAGGCGCGAGCGCCGGGGCGATGGGCAACTTCGCCCCGCTCATTTTCTCCAAATAGCGCTGCAGTTCCTGGGCGGCTTCGGCGCAGGCCGGCGAATCGCTAAAGAGCACGATGACTGCCGTTGGCTGGCCCTCCTGCACCAACGCGATGTCGCCCCATAACGGCCCCGCCGCCCGAACGAGGCCGAGGGCCAAACCGAGCCAACTTGAAGGATGAATCCTCATGGTTCTCTCCCCAAACTTATTCATTCCTTTCCCCGTCAGCGCTTTCCTCCAATCTAACATTGTCAAGTTAGGAAGTTTAAGCCTTAGTCGAGCCCCCTCTACCTACACCTACCCGAGGTTGGTCAAACTCACTAAAGCAAAACCCGTACCTCTTTTCGCCGCGAACCGGATACACTCCTCCCAGAAAACCGCGGTTTTTCCCCTCTGCTTGATTTTAACTGCGTTTGTGGTATAATGGTGGCTAATTCTGAGAACAGGAGGTGAACGTCAATGGCCAAACTTGCGCTTTTAGGCGGTGAACCCCTGGTGAAGGAAAGGCTGGGCAAACCCTGGCCCATCTGGGGCGAGGAGGAGGAGAAAGCGCTGCGGGAAGTCCTGCACAGCGGCCTCTGGTGGCGCGGCGGTTACGCTGATTGGAAGGAGAGCAAAGTTGGGCAGTTTGAGGATGCTTTCGCTGCTTACCAACATGCCAGATGGGGCATTGCGGTCACCAACGGCACGCAGGCCCTGGAATGCGCCCTCAAAGCGGCGGGCGTCGAACCCGGCGATGAGGTAATCGTGCCCGCGCTCACCTTCGTCGCCACTGCAACTTCGGTGGCCCTGGTCGGGGCAATACCCCGCATCGTGGATGTTGACCCCCAGACCTACAACATAAGCCCGGCGGCGATTGAGGCTGCGATTAACGAACACACCCGGGCCCTCATCCCCGTGCACAACGGCGGCTATCCCTGCGACTTGGAGGCGATAAATGCCTTAGCCCAGAAACACGGGCTAATGGTCATCGAAGACTGTGCCCATGCCCACGGAAGCGAATGGAAGGGCCGGCGCGTGGGTGCGATCGGGCACTTCGGCGCGTTCAGTTTCCAGCAGGGCAAGACGATGACCTGCGGTGAGGGGGGCATCGTGCTCACTAACGACGACGAACTGGCGGAGAAGGCCTACTCCTTCATGCACATTGGACGTCTGTCGGGGCGGCCCTTCTACGAGTTCCACCGTGTCGCCTCGAACCTGCGCATGACGGAGTGGCAAGCAGCCGTACTGCCGTGCCAGTTGCAGCGCTTGGATGAGCAAGTCGAAACGCGGGAGCGCAATATCACTTATCTGGCCGAACACCTGTGGCAAATGGAGGGATTGCAACCGCTGCCGCGCGACCGCGAAGTGGTTACCCGCTGGAGTTTCTACTACTGGAACTTCAAGTTCCTGGCTGAGGCCTGGGAGGGCGTCTCGCGCGATACCTTCTTGGAAGCCCTGCGGGCGGAGGGCGTCCCCTGTGGCGTTGGAGGGCACGGTAGGCCCATTTACCGCAATCCGCTCTTTCAACAGATGAACTTCGGGCGCACGGGCTTTCCCCTCAAATGCCCCTGCTGCAACCGCTGGCGCATTGACTACCGCGAGGTGTACTGCCCCGAAGCGGAGCGCATCTACCGCACGGAGGCGTGCTCCTTCCCCCATGCGATGTTCCTGGGCCCGCAGAGCGACATGGACCGGCTGTTAGCAGCCCTGCAAAAGGTGTGGGAGAACCGGGATGAACTGCGTCGTTATCAAGATGAGGGCGAAACGGGAGCAATAACCGAAATAACGGTGGAAGGCAGGTAAATGGGCCAATTTGGCGGTGGTTCTGTTAGCCTCTAACCTTTCCGCCCTTCGGCAGACCTCCTGGAAGCCGTTTCCGATACCTGGGGTTTGAGTTAGGGGACGGAACGGCAGGCAGTTCCAGCCGGTACAACTCTTGGGGGTTTTCGTAGAACCACTGGCGCCCGATTTTGACTGCCTGCTCCTCGCTCAGCAGGCCCTCCTCCACCCGACCGGCCAGCACCTTGGCGATGTCCTCCCGGGCCATAAGCAGATGGCCGTACACCTTTTCCACCGGCTTGCTGTAGTCACCGCCGAAGGCGATGATTTTGTTCAGCGGAACCAGGTCCATCCACTCGTCTAAGGCCGCACAGGTCATTTTGGGCGAGATGATGTGAGACCAACAGAGGTTAAGCCACACGTTGGGGAAGTTCTTGCCGATGACTCCAGCCTCTCGCACGTAGGGCATGCCCATGTGGTAGAGGTCAAAACGCGTTTGGGGATGCTGCATAGCGATGGGGATGAAATGCCCGGGGGCGAGGGTGCGAAAGTCGCCCCACATTCCCGCATGCACCGCTACGACCAGTTCCTCCCGTGCGGCCAAGTCGAGTATCTGATGCAGCAGAAAGGCCCGCAAGGGATTCGACTCCGGCAGGTGGTCGGTTCCCCGCTCGAGGAGGCGGCGGAAAATTGCCCCTGCTTCCCCCCGGTCGGCGGGGCCATACTCCCGCGAGGCCATCTTCAGGCCAACTGCCCCCTCGGACTTCCACTTGGCCACGCCCTTTTCTATTACCGTGAGGTAATCCTCCAGGCTGCTCACCCTTTCCCCCAGGTCGCTGGCTCGCTGCTGAATTTCCTCGGCGGAACGCACGTTGGCGTAGTAGTCAATGGGCATCAGCGGCACCAGCAGGTCTCGGTCTACATCGGTACGCCCGCACTGGGTGAGGGCCACGCGAATGCGGCATTTCTCCCGCAGTATGCGGTGGTAGATGCCCGGCTTGTTGGCTGCCTGCATCCGCGCGGAAATCTCCTCGTAGTTGTCTTCGGTGATGTCCTCCTGGCCGTAGAACTCCCGCACCGCAATGAGCGCCGGGCGGGCGTAGGAGCCGAAGCGAATCCGCTCCCAGTAGGGAGCGAACAGTTGCCACCGCTCCGCTAAGGGCTCCTCCGGGTCAATCATCCGCTCGTAATCTTGGGGGGCGAGGCCGGCGGAGATGAAGTCCGTGCGGGTGTAGTGGGAAAAGAGGGTAAAGACGTCCACCCTGCTGGCGACGCGCACTGCCTCCGGCGGCAGGTGCTCGTGCGCGTCTACCACTTCCAGTTCGCTCAAGGCTTCATAAAGGCGTTGTTCCGTTGCCGATAGGTTCATGCCTACCTCCTTCTGGCCATTTCCTCTGCCACCTCCACCAAAGCCAGGAAATTGCGCGCGGCCGGTTCGGTGTAAGTGCCGGAGGCAGTGCCGCCCAGGACAAATCCGTCGGGGCCGGCCTGGGCCAATCGCTCACGGGCCAGGGCTTGGACCTCCTCGGGGCTCCGCTTTTCCAAGATTTCCATGTCGTCCAAGTTGCCCACCAAACACACCCGCCCCTGCAGACGACTTTTGGCCTCGGCGAGGTCGCAATCGCCCCAAGGTGGGGCTTCCAGGGGGTCCAGGGCATCAATGCCCAAATCCGCCAGGGCCTCCAAATAGCGCATGATGGGGCCGTGGTTGTGGTAGTAGGCCAGGGCACCATAGCGGTGCAGGAGGTTGACCAGTTCCGTGTCGAAGGGCGTGAGCAGGGCTTCCACCGCCCTGGGCCCCAACTGTACGGTCACGTACTCGCCACCGACGATGCGAAAGGCGTCCACCCCGGCCTGACAGAGCCGTTCCACGTAAACGTTCAGCCGCTCCGCCGCCAGGGCCGTCAGTTCGACCAGCAAATCGGGCGCGTCGGCCCAGGCATAGCAGAAGTCCTCCGGCGAAAACCAGGTGGCCGGCAGGCACACCGCATTGCTCAAGCCGACCAGGACCAGCGCTTCCTCCCCTACCCGCTCCCGCCACTGCCAGTACGGTTCCAGATTGATGTCCGGCGGCTCGTAGGGCAGGGAGAAGAACTTCTCCGCATCGGTTGGGGTTTTGAAGGGAAACTCTATGGTCGCGGAGGTGATGGCCGTCCGCCGATGCCGTCGCACCAGGTCCCCCCGCGGGGTGTGGATGACCGTCGTGGTCACTTCCCCCTCCCTCGTAGTGGTGGTTGGAACGTCCTTGCCCAGAAAGGGATCTCCCCCTCCCCCCACACAGATGAGGGGGTCGGTTTGGGCAATTAACTCCTGGGCTACGGGGCCCTCGGGGTCCAGGTGTCCCAGGCCAAAAGGGGCCACGGGCACGCGGTCGGGCGTACCACAGCGGAAAGCCGTTAGCAGCCGCTCGCGAGAAGTCATGGTCGTCTCCTCCGGTAGCACTCGTTCCGGTGGGAACTTCGCGGCTGAAGGGGGAATTCCTCCTGCCACAGTTGACGCCGGGGATTTTTTGGAGTAAAATGTGCTACATCAAGTGCGCGCCATGAGGAGGAAAGGATGAACATTCCCCAGTTGGACCGGGCCGTGAAAGAGCGCATTCTCAGGTCGTTAAATCACGAGGAAGGCGACCGGGTGCCCATTTGGGATTACATTGACAATCACGGCATTGTGGAATACTTCCGCCGGGAGGGCGACGATTATGCCCAAACGATGGTGCGGGTGTACCACCAGTTGGGCATTGACCTCTGCCGGGGATATGGAGGCTCGTTCGCGGAGGAGCAAGAAGGGGAGGTACACCGGGACGGCAAAGTGGAGCACCTCATTTCCGGACGGACGAGGTGGATGACCAAATACCCCATCCAGAGCCTGGAGGAGTTGCGCCACTACCGTCCGGAGCCGGTGTCCTACGAGTGGCTGCGCACGGAATGGGTGACACAAATGCGCCGCCAACAGGAATTGTTCGCTCCCTATACCCTGTACGTCCCCGGTGGGGGATGCGGTTTCCATGCCACTTACGGCCTGATGGGGCAGGAACTCTTCTCCTACGCCATCTACGACGCCCGGGCGGAAGTCGAGCGGATAATGGAGGTGCTCAACGAGAATTGTGTCCGGCAGGCCCAAGTGGCAGCGGAGGAGCAGTTGGGTCCCCTCTACTTCATTGGTGACGACCTTGCCTACAAGGGACGCCTGCTGTTTTCGCCCTCCTTTCTGCGCCAGACCTTTATTCCCTGCCTGCGGCGGTGCATTGAACCCCTGCACGCGGCTGGAATCAAAGTTATTTTCCACAGCGACGGCTATTTGATGGAAATCCTGGACGACCTGTTGGAGGCAGGGATTGATGGCCTGAATCCCATTGAACCGCTGGCGGGAATGGACATCGGCCTGCTCAAGCGGCGTTACGGGCGGCGGTTGGTGTTGGTGGGCAATGTGGACTGCTCCCAGTTGTTGCCCTTCGGCACGCGGAAGGAAATCATCGCTGCCGTAAAGGAGTGCCTGCGACAGGCGG
This sequence comes from Armatimonadota bacterium, assembly GCA_012961305.1. Taxonomy (GTDB): domain Bacteria; phylum Armatimonadota; class UBA10988; order UBA10988; family DTZQ01; genus DTZQ01. The sequence continues at coordinate 10,889 of DTZQ01000233.1, forward strand.
CTCCGGGCGGGGGACATTTCATCGGCTCCAGCAGCGAAATCGTCCCCGCTACACCGGTGGAGAACATTCTGACCTTCTACGAGGCTTGTCGGGAATACGGCCAGTATCCGCTGCGGCTGTAGAGCACCTTAGCGCACTTGTAAAGGGTACGGCTACAATGCACTGCCTTAAACCGAGGGGGATAATCGGGGGGTCAACAGTTCAGCAAAAGGAGGCCAGGTTCTATGCGCGCAAGCCCAGTAGGTTTCCTCATCGTTCCTCTGTACGCAGTGTTGGACACTTTGCCTCTACTGGCTTTCAACCCGCCCACGGACACCGTAGGCCCTCTGACGGTGACCATCGGGGACCTCGGTACGGTCACCGCTCGGACCGCTCCGGTGCCGGTGGAGGTGGTCCTCAAAAACGGCGGCGATGCTCCCCTTCAGGGAACGGTGCGACTCGGCCTGGTGGATGATTGGCGAGTGGAGGGCAGTCCGAGGCAGACCTTTGAACTGGCTGGCCGGCAGGAGAAAACCCTGCATTTCTCCCTGGTCGCGGGGGAGCGCACCTATTCCGCCCTCTATCCCCTGCACGCCTGGGTTGCTTTCCGCGCCCCGGATGAGCCGGAACAGACCGCCCACGCCGTCCTGATATTTGCCACCCAGTTCCCTCTTCCAGAGCCGCCCCGCCGGGAATTGGAGCCGGTAGAAGTGCCCCCACAGGGCGCAGTGGCTCTGTGGCGGCTGTCGGCCTATCGGGTGGTGTGGCAACAGTTCGGCCGGGATTGGGTAACCATGCCCGTTGGCTGGCAGGGCAGTGAACCCACCTCACGGATGCTCTACCGCCCCAACCAGCGGGTGAGCCGGGGGGGAGTGGTGAAGGAAACCCTCAACGTCCATCCTCCCTGGTGGGGCGGCGCCGGAACGGTTTATGGCGACTACCTGCTTCACCTGCCGAAGGTGCGGCCCCTCGTTCTCACCTTCAGTATGGCCATCCGCGACCACGACCCCGAACGCGAGCCGCCCAGCGACGGAGTGACGTTTCGGGTGTGGGTAGGTCAGACGGCGCCGGAGGAAATAAAATGGCAGCAGGTCTTTGTCCGGCATACGGATACCAAGGTGTGGGAAACGGCAGAGGTGGACTTGAGCCCCTTCGCTGGACAGAGGATTTGGCTGCGCCTGGAGACCCACCCCGGTCCGAACAACGATACCACCTGCGACAGTGCCTACTGGGGCGAACCCACTCTGGTCAGCGGTCGCCCGCCCCAACCACCACCTCCTCCCGACCCGCGTACGGAACCGGGAGAAACCCTGTTTAGCCGGGATGAGGTCGGCAAAGGAGGGGTCGCTGTTCGCCTGTGGCGCGGCTCCCAGGGGATTCTGGATTCGCGGTTGGGCTTTGACGGGCCGAAGGGCCGGGTGTGGTGGGAGGGCTTTCGGGTAGAGGTCAACGGTGAAGTGCTGAACGACTGGCGCTCTCAGATAAAGGTCGCCGACGTCGAGTGGCGTCGGGAGGGCAACCGCTGGCTAATTGTCCATCACCTCCATCCGGACGAGGCGGCCCTGGACCTCACGGCGGCCCTTTGGGTCGAAGGTGGCGCCTTGCGCATCCGCTTCACCCTCCAGAGGACGGGGGACCTTACTCCTGAGCGTCAACCCATCCCTCCGCGCCTCTCTGAGGTTTCCCCCGGTCCCTTCAGTGAGCCTGTTCGCCGTCTCTACGCGGGATTTGGCAACGTCATCGCCGAGCCGCAAGCCCCCTTCGTCTTGGGGGCCGGAGGGGAGAAGTTGACCACCCGGCACGTGGGCCTGGAGTGGGCCAGGGGCCTGTCGTTGCTGATGGCCGTGGACAATCCCCCCGACTCCTTAGAAGTCAACCCGGAGCAGCGGCTTTATGCCCTGCACGCCCACGACGAGGTTACCTTCACCTTCATCCCCGAAACGGGAACGGAGGGCCGGGACACGGGAGGGGGGATTTGGGAGGCGGTGAAGAGGTATCGGGAGTTAATGGCCCTGCCCCGGGCGGCGGGGGTAGAAAAACTGGCTGGGCGGTTCGTGTTCGACCTGTGGGGGGGACGGTATGCAGAAAGCGCCGCGGCGCTCCAGCGGGCAGCCCGGTACGGATTGACTGAGGCCTTAGTGGTTTGGCACAACTGGCAGCGGTGGGGTTACGACTACCGCCTGCCCGACATTTACCCTCCCAATCCCCAGTTTGGCACTCTGGAGGAATTCCAGCGGTTGGTGCAGGTGTGCAAGGCCAATGGCATTCTCTTCGCTCCCCACGACAACTACATTGACTTCTACCCCGACGCCACCGATTTCAGTTACCGCCACATTTGTTTCACCGCTGGGGGACAGCCGGTAAGGGCGTGGTACAATCGGGGCCGTGATGCGCAGTCCTACCGTTTCCGTCCAGACCACGCGCTGCCCTTTGTGAAGCGCAACCTGCGGCTCGTTAGGGAAGGCTTTGCTCCCACTGCCTACTTCATTGACGTGTTCTCCTCCATTCGGGCCTTCGACTACTATGACTGGGACGGGAACTTCCACTCCTACTTGGAAACCCGCGATTGCTGGGGCGAGATTTTCGACTTCGTGCGGGAGTATTTGGGCAACGCGGCCCCCCAAATCAGCGAAGACGGCAACGACTGGCTCATCGGCTGGCTCGACGGCGGACAGGGTAACTTCCAGCGCGTAGACCCCCACCCGCCTGAGGACACCTGGGCGACCTGGCGAGTGCGCTGCCTCGAGGCGGAACGCGTGCCCTGGTTCGACGCCGCCCACCATGAGAAGTTCGTGCTCCACGGCGCGGGCTATGGGAGCCGCTACGCCGGCGGATTGGACCAGCGGGACCACGGCGTCGGCAGCGACGATTACCTGTGCACTACGCTCCTGGCCGGGCACCCGGCAATGGTTTCCCAGCCCTTTAGCCGCAGCGTGGTGCACGATTACTGGCTGACGCACGACCTCGCCCGAATTCTGGCGTTGGTGCCCCTGGAGCAGGTGGAGTTTGCGGGCGGAGACCTCCACCGGCAAATTGTGACCTGGGCCAACGGCGCGACCGTGTACGTCAACCGCGGGGAGACCGACTGGGAAGTGGCCGGACAGGTGCTCCCTCCCTTCGGTTTCTGGGCGGAGGCCGGAGAAGTCAAGGCCGGCATCATCCGCCGGCAGGGAGTCGTTGCCGACTTCGCTCAGTCCCCCACCCACCTCTTCGTAGATGCCCGCCCGCTGCCGCCCTTTGGCGGGGTCAGGGTGAAGCCGCAGGTAGCCCAGGTGCGCCATCTGGGCGGGCGGCAGTTGGAAATTGTTTTCACCTGGGACGTGCAGCAGGAGTTGGACCGGGATTACCTGGTTTACGTGCATTTCATCCATCCGAGTTCTAAGCAGGGGGAGAAAATTGCCTTCCAGGGCGACCACCGCCCAGAGCCGGGCACCCGTGCTTGGCGGGGACGAGTTCAAAGCCGAACGCGGGTGACTGTGCCAGACGAGTGGAAGCCAGGGGAGTACGGCATTCGAGTGGGGCTGTGGGACCCTGAAAGGGGCCGACGTTTGCGCCTGCAGGGGCAGTTGGACAGCACGGGACGGAACATCCTGGGCACGCTGGTGGTAGAGGGAAAAAACGAGACTGTGACCGACATCCGCTTTGTCCCACCAAAGCCAGAGGGCCGCCCGGTAAGGTGGAACGTGGCAGGCAAATCCCTTGATTTTGGCCCCGTAGTTACTGATGGAGCGTTTCGGCTGAGTTTGACCGGCGAGGAACTGGAACTGCTTCCGCTGCCCGACAGCCCGGCCTTTGGGGCAACGGTGCACCTGCGCCAACTCTTAGCCCGACCAGTGAAGGTGCAACGAGTACAAATAATAGATGAGGAACGGCAGACGGTCGGGGAATTGGACTTCACCTTCCGCGACGGAGTACTGCATCTGCAGGTGCCGGCAGGGATATTTGGCCTGCGGATGGAATTAAGGGGTAACTAAGTGGCCCAACTTCCTCCCTGCTATTCAGCCGGCCGCTGTTATTTCCAGAGTATTTCTATTCCAGCGGCCCTTTGGAGTCAGGGGCTTCAGCCCGGTTAGGGCGGCGCTTGTCTAAAAGGACTCAGTACTGGTGAAGGAAGGGGTAGGGGTGAGGGCGGAGCAGTTACGGTCGCAGAATCACAGTCGAGGAGGGGAACAGGTTGTGAGCAGCAGAACTCTACAACAAGTAGGGATACATTTGCTCATCAAATCCGACAAAGCGGCTTCCGTTGTCCACGCTTAAACGCACCGCCTCATTGATGGCCACTCCGATAAGGGCGTGACAGGGCAGGGCCCGAGTGGCCAAGCGCTCCCACTTGGAGATTATCTCTTTTCTCCTCTTCAAGGCTTCCTCAGGGGGCAGTCCAGAGGTCTCCCTTTTCAAAAGGAGCACGTCATCAATTGCCTGGCGGTTGCTTTCATATCCATATCCCACATATTCAACCTCTCCCTCCTCATCCCAACTGTCGTAGGGCTTAAAGAAGTTGGGATTATATTGGTCAAAGCCGCCCTCTTCGGTTAAGAAGTGTAAGTTTCTGTATTTGTGGTCGGCCCAGTATTCCCCCATGGTCCCGCTCAACTGCAGACCTTGGTTGGTCATGGCCGAGTTCTTGGGGGAGCAAACCCAGGAGGTCTGAATCCAGAATGCTGAGCCATCCTCCCACTCAATAACCGCCTGAATAGCATCGTAGGCGTCCTTCCCCTGCTTTTTAAGGAACTTCTTCTGCCCGAAGGCCACCACCCGTTTGGGCTTTAATCCGGTGACGTAATAGTAGACATCAGCGTAGTGAGTGCCAATATACTCAAAGGGGCTGGAATGTTCACACCAGTCCTTGAAAACCTCCAGCGGCATATATTTGGGCTCTTCTATCCAGGCGTGACCATAGAGTACCTCCCCCAGTTCACCCCGGCGGTATTTGTACCTTAAAGCCCTAACCGCTCGGTCCTTCCGCTTGTGATATTCGGTGAAAACATAGGCCCCTTTCTCCCGGGCTTTGTTGATAATCTGGTGTGCCTCGGCTACTTTCAAACACAATGGCTTCATGCAAACCACATCACATCCCGCCTCTATGGCGTCTAAAACCATTTGGGTGTGAAGATGGTCTGGCGTGGCTACAAATACCAAACCTCCCTCTCCCAAATCATTTATTGCTTGCTGGTATAGAGTTGGGAAATTCTGATGGGGGTCCG
>DTZQ01000234.1 GCA_012961305.1 Armatimonadota bacterium
ACACTTTAAGCCTGTCTGACCCTACGGGGCGGCGCATTTGGGACAACGAGGAGGATGCGGTTTAGGATGGGTTATAAGGCGACGTGATATTACTGGGTTTCACCGGTGGGGGTTCTTCGTAGGGTAAGGCTGTGCCTAAACTGGTCAAACCATCGTTGGTTATCGGCCTGGGCAGCACCGGCTGCCAAGTGGTGCTGGCCCTGCTGCGGCGGCTGAAGCAGGACCCGCAGCCGCTGCCCAACTGTCAGTTCCTCTTGCTGGACGATACGCCCCTGTCCGCTTACTGGTCGGAGCAGAGGGAGAGGGAGGGGCCGCGTTTGGTGGCCACTTTTCTCCAACTGGGCGACCGGCCAGCGCACACCCGGGCGGCCGCCCGGGCGGCCTGTACGGCGCAGGCGGAGGTAATCAGCCGCAGTATCGCCAATGCCTTCGCCGAAATGACCGCCGTGTCCCACCGCGATGCCCTCCGCGCCCGGGATTTAATCTTGGACACCCGCAACGCCGATTTTTACCTCCTGGCTTCCCTCAGCGGGGTATTGGGCAGCGGTTGTTTCCTGGACGTGGCTTACTTGGTGCGTGACTTCATGCAGCGGCGGCGGGTCAACCACACGGTTAAAGGGTTCTTGCTCCTGCCGGACGTGCTGGCCTCGGGCGACCCCGTGCTGCGGGAGGCGCGGGCCTACGCGGCCCTGCGGGAACTGGATTTCCTGACCGAACGGGGCCAGTTCGCCGCCACTTACTCCGACCGCCTTTCGGTGCGAGTCAACGACCGCCCTTTTGACCTCTGTTTTCTGCTCGACCAGACCAACGAGGAGGGCTTCAACTTGGGCGACCCGGAGGCTTTTTACCGAGTGGTCGCCGAAATCTGTTACACCCTGCTGACCACTCCGGTGGGCCGCGAGTTGGACACCGCCCTGGAAACGCTCACCGTCCCCCCTCGCTACTTGGACGGCAAACTGGGGGCTTACAGCAGCATCGGCTACAGCGCCCTGATTTTCCCTGCCCAGCGCGCGGCCGATTATTTCTCCCACCGCCTGGCAGCCGAATTGGCCGGCGAGGTGCTTCTGCGCTCCCGCGAGAACCGGGGAGAAACGGAGCGGCGGCTGCGGGAATTTGTGGCGCGTTGGAACTTGAGGCGGGAGGATGGAGCCGAATTGGAGGAGGCCGTTCTCCAAGCGGCCAGCGGTGTAGAGGCCTTTTCCCTCCCTCCGCCCCCTTCTTTTGCCGAGGTGCCCCCAGAGCACCTGTTGACAGTCATTGACACTTACTACGCGGAGTTGGAGGGGAAAAGACGGGCGGCGGAAGAAACGCCTCCGGCTCCCACCGACCCCGTGGAACAGGAACTCCAGCGGCTAAAGGAACAGCAGGCCCGCCGGCAGGAAGGGGAAGTCGAGTCCCTTCCTCCCTCGCTGGCCCAAATTGAGCAGCAGTTGTTGGAAATGAGCCGGGAGGTGGAACGAGACCTGTTGGCCCAGATACGGGCCCTGTTGGACGAACCGCTCACCGCAGGAGTGAGGGGCACCCTGACCTTTCTGAGGCAGTTGCAGGAGCGACTGCAAACCCTGCGGAATCGCCTGACGCAGCGCGTCCAGCAGCGCCGGAATGAACTTCCCCAGAAGCGCAAGCAGGTACAACAGCGCCGGGCGGCTTTGGCCCGCAGCCTGCAAACAGTCCCCTCACCCCTGGCCCAGGTGGGACGGGCTTTCCTGCTCTGGTTCGTGCTGGTGTACGCTTTGACCGCCGGGCTGGAGTTCCTGTTTGCTCAGGGTTATCTGACCAGTCCTCCGCTGCTGGCCAAGATATTTGCCGTCGGGGGGGAGGAGGTACAGAATGTGCTCGCCGCTCTGCTCCTGCTGACCGGTTTTGCCCTGCACAGCGCTCTGACCTGCGAGCGCAGCCGGACCTGGGTCATTCGCCAGCGCACGCGCTACGTAGCGAGCCGACATGACCTGCTGGTGGCGGAACTGGGCGTGCGCACGGCGGAGGCGGCGCGGGTGTTAGTTCAGCGGCTCAGCCGGGTGGTGCAGGCTTATCAAGAGGCGGTGACGGCCTACCGGGAGCGATTGACTCGCGTTCACCAGACCCTCCAGCAGGAAGCGGAAGCCTTACGAGAGAAACTGTTCCAGCGGCATTGTGTATTGGAAGAGGCCATATGCACAGAGGACGACTACGAACGGCTCTATCGGGAGTTTGTTCCCCAGTTGGAGCCGGTAGCGACCGCGCTGGCCCAAAACCACGGTCCGCTGCACGTATGGACCCGCTGGGAGGAAGGGGAAGTCGCCGCTCGGCTGCGGGAGTTCGCCCTGGCCCGCTTGGAGGCCGTGCGCCGACTGAGCGCGGAGGACGTGATTAACCGCCAGGCGGAGCACCTCCCGCCCTTGCAGAGGTTGGAACAGTTGTACAGCGCGGCCAGTCCCCTCCTGCGT
>DTZQ01000235.1 GCA_012961305.1 Armatimonadota bacterium
ATGGCGCGGTGGCGGGGGCGGCCCTGGGGGTGGCCCTGGCCTGCGATATCCGCATCGCCGCCGAGGGGACGCGGTTTCGTGCAACCGCGAAGGGGATACGAAATGAGCGATCAGAGCGAACCTAAAGGGCGCATCGAGGTCTCGCCGACGGCCATCGCCTTCAAACCCGGGTAGGTCCGGCTGATGTACGCCTGGACCCCAACCAGCCGGAAGACAGTGTGGATGCCCCACCGGGAGGGTTAGCATCTATAATTACCACTCTTCGGGCTCGGCTGGTGCGGGCCACGGCTCAGAGCCTCGCCCCTGCAACCTTGGGCCAAGGACAGAAAAGGGTGCGCATGTTGCGGCTGGTGCTGACGGCCGCTCCTAACTCGCAAGGGGCCTCGGTATTAACTCAGGTGCGGGTGCACAAAATCGGCACCAGTACCGATGCTCATTCGACCACCGACATCTCGCGGGTGCAAATTTTCCACGACTTGAACGGAAACGACTTGGTCGACTCTGCAGATGAGGAACTTACGGACCCGCTCCTAACCCATATTTTCCCTCTTGGAGGGACCTATCTGGATGTCCCCCTGGCGCGGCCCCTAATCATTCAACCGGGCACTTCGGAACGGTTGCTCTTCACTTATGATGTACATCCGGTTTCTAACACTGAGGTTTCCATTGGCGCCGCCTTCAAACAGCCGGCGCGTCTGGAGGGTACGGCCTCGGCCGTGGCGGGCAACCAACTTACCGACGCTCAGGCCAACTATGCCCCTGATTCCCTGGGCGGTCGAGTGCTGAAAATCATCAGTGGGGCAGAGGCTGGCCGAGAGTTTCGCATTACTGGCAACACGGCTACCACTATCACTGTAGCGGAGGATTTCAGCGGTACTGCTTCTGGCGACCGTTACCTGGTTTCCAGTGACTTCTTCTTCAGTCCCACGGGAGTGGCTACTGACGTAACTGCCGAGGTGGTGACCGACGCGGCGGCCACCTATTTCCCCAATGAACTGCAGGGTCGTACTTTGCTCTGGCTCACCGGCGTGGAGGCCGGGGTTCGCTACTCTGTGCAGGGGAACACGGCCACCACCATCACCGCCGCCCAACCCTTTAACGGGGCGAGGGCGGGCGACCGTTACGTCATTCTGAACACCCTGGACCGCCTTACGGCCATCCCTGAGCCGGTAACGGGGCCGGTGCTGGCTTCGGCGGAGACGAGCATCGTAGATACCGTTACTGTGACGGGGGAAGACTTGGCACCGCTGAGCGTAGCGCAGGGCGACCGGGCGGTGATTATGCAGAAACTTACCTTTACGGTGAGTCCCAATCCAGCGGGTACGGCGGGGGCCAGAGTGACCTCTCTGTTGGTGAACAAGACGGGGCCGGCTACGGGACGAGCGGAGGACGTGGCTTTTGTCCATTTGTATGAAGAGGTGAATGATGCTAACAACAACCTGCGGATAGACGCGGGGGAGGGTCGGCTGTTGGCTACGGTCAGCGTGGTGGAGAATGCGGCTCGGTTTGAGAACCTCCAGTTGACGGTGACGCAGGGGAAGCCCCAGGAAATATGGTTGGCGGTAGATGTCAGCCCCACGGCGACCACAGATACGGCTTTAGGTCTGGCCTTATCGCGGCCGGATGAGGTGGGTATTGCTTCTCCCGATAGGGTAGCGGAGGATAATTTCCCCTTTGCGACCAAGCAAAGCCGCATTGGTGACGCCTTGACGATAGTAGGCACCAGCCTGGCTCCGGTAAGCGCCGAGCCGGGCCAGGAGGGAGTGCCCGTACAGCAGTTAATTTTCACCACTAAAACCAATGAAGTGACGCTGATAGGCCTGCGGGTCACTTTGGCCCTGCGGGGGAACGTTTCCGCCAGGGCTCGTCCCAGTGATTTCATCTCCTTCCTCAGCGCCGTACACGACGTGAACGGCAACGGAACCATTGACCCGGCGGATGAGGTGCTGGGTTCGGGCACTTACTCTGGTGACTTTCGAGTGGAGGAGGGGGAGCGAACCGCCACGGCTGATATAACGGTAGCGGAGGGCAAATTCGTCATCACCACCGACCGGGCTAAATACCTCTTGTTGGTGGCTAATGTAGCCAGTGTTGCCCAGCGGGGGGTAGAGGTGAGTTTCCGCTTGGACGGGGTCAATCCTGCCCATCCCAATGAATTGGCTGCTGATAATGCGGTAGCAGTGGTCTTCCCCGACAGTGTCTATCCCGGCACTTTCCCCTTGAGCACGGAGCCGATGATTATCGGCAATTTGCTTACCATACAAGGCGAGGCAGCGGCCCCACCGCGCATTTTCCGCACGCAGGAGCAGGTAGTACTCCAACACCTGCAACTGCGGGCCAGTCCCGAGGATGTAACTCTGGAGCGCATCACTTTCAGGCGCTTGGGTACGGCTCCTGATGTGACTTTTTCGGCCCTGCGCCTTGTCCACGATGACGACGGAGATGGGCTGTTCAACCCCGTGCGGGACCAAACTCAATGGGGCGCGGACGAGACCTTCGCCGGAGGGCGGGTGGTCTTCACCCCGCGAGTGGTGGTGCCCAAAGGCCGCTGGACTACGATTTTCCTTCTGGCCGATGTGGTGGAAGGGGCACCGGTGGGCGAAACCATTGGGGCGGAGTTGGCCGCGGCTACGGACGTGGAGGTGGACCAGCAATCGGCCGTCGCCCGCACCGGTTTCCCCATTTCCTCCGGCCTGGCAACCATTGGCGATGGACTGGCCGTCGAAGGGGTGCCGGTGGTACAGGAGCCGCCTATCATCGCCGGTCAGGTGGGCCAGGGCCGAGAGAACTTGGCCTTGTTGGCCCTAAAATTAACTCCCTTGACGGGCAGCGTTACCCTGACCCAACTGCGGGTGGACAATGTAGAGGAAAATGATGAGGACTTCGCAGCGGTTAAACTGTTTGTGGACACCAACGGGGATGGACGCTTCTTCCTTGACCCTACCGACCCGCGCAACAGCGACACTCAGATAGGAACTGCTCGCCGCTTTGGGGAGGCCGGATTCCCTGGTACGGTCACTTTCCCCAACCTAAATCTGACCCTCCAGGAACCAACGCTGCTGTTCGTGGCCGTAGATGTGTCGCCCAATGCTCGCATTTCCACCCCCCAGAATCCCAATCGGCTGGTCATCGAGGTTAAAGATGTTACCTTCAGCAGCACGGCTACCGGCATTTCGGGAACGGTGCTGACCGATACGAAAGCGGCCTTCGTCCCCGACCAACTGGTGGGACAAAGGCTGTGGTTCCGTACCGGGGCCGAAGCGGGGGTGGAGCGGACCATAGTACGCAACTCCCGTCAGACCATCAATGTAGACCGGCCTTTCAGCGGGGCCCAACCGGGTGATGCCTATACGGTAACGGTCCCGCCGAGTGTGGGGGTACAGGCTCCCGATGTGGTAGCCCCCTTCCCCGATGTGGACGGGGATGGCAACCCAGACAGTATCCGTTCGGACCGGGATGTGGCCGCCCCGGAGGTGCAGGCTAACAAATTGAGCGTTACCCTGACCAACTTGGCCCCTGCCCAAGGGGAGCAAGGGCAGCCGGGGGTGTTGATGGCCCAACTGCGGCTCAGCACTACGGCTGGTACATTGCTGCTGCGGTCCCTGCAGGTGGCTCTGAGTGGCGGTGGGAGCACTCCCGAACCCGGCGATGATGCGGATGTGAACGATGTGGAGCGGGTGCGGCTGTTCCACGACGTGGACGGCGATGGAACTATTGACGCGGGGGTGGATGTTGAAGCGGCTCCGGTGCAAACTTTCACCCGCCAGGTGGGCATCCCCTTCGCGGGAATAGCAACTTTCCCCTCTCTCAATCAGACCATTACCCCGC
>DTZQ01000236.1 GCA_012961305.1 Armatimonadota bacterium
ACCAGGCCCAGCAGCCCGCACAGATACCGCCACAGCACGTCGAGGGCCTCGATGAGGAGTGCCTGCGGTCGGGTGAGTTGCAGCAACACCTTGAACCCCCAGCCCCGTACCCCGATGCCGCCGAAGGAGATGGGCAGCATCATCAGCATAATCACCAGGGGGGCGCCGGCGAAGACGTCCAGCGCTCCCGTGCCCAAACCCAAAGCCACGGTGCACATATAGTAGTACAGCACCACATTAAGGTGGAACAGCACGGAGAGCCCCAGGGCGACTAAAAGGTGCTGCTTGCGCTCCCGGTAGACCCGGAAGGCCAGGAAAATCGTCTTCAATTTACTGCCGAAGGGAACTCGGTCTAACAACCGTTCAATGGAAGCGGCCACGCGGGGCTGCACCGCGATTATTAGCCCTACTACGCCCAACAGGAAGAGGAGAGGAAAGAGCCAGAACCGGAGCAGGCTCTCCTCGGCGGTCAGCAGGATGGACAACTTGAACAGTACGGCCACGGCGCAAATCATGAGGAGCGCGGTCAGGCCGGTGAGGCGGGCGATGAACACCACCGGGGCCGTCTGGTACCCATCGCCGATGTACTTGGCGCTGTAGTACATGAGCAGCACGTCTCCGCCCACAATGCCCGGCAGGAAGGCGTTGAAGAAACCCGCGCCGACCCAGGAAAAAAGGAGGGGCCAGTAGCGCACCTGATAGCCCTGTCCGGCTAACAGTACCTTCCAACGCAGGGTGGTGATAAGGTAACCAATGAGGTGAAAGAGGCCACAGGCCAGGGCCAGCGCGGGCGAGACCTGGGCCAGACGCGCCCGAAATTCCTCCCCCGACACGCCCCGCATCAGTCCGTAGATTAAACCAGCACTCACTCCCACCCAGACCGCGGTCACTATCAGCCGCTTCCCGCGGCGTATCTTCGGTCCTCGGTTCATCGCTTTCACTTCCGCCCTCGTCCTCCCAGAAGGCAACTACGCAACCCTCACCCCTTAACTCCCTCTCTCGCCCGGCAGGAGAGAGGGAACCGCCCAGGGCAACGCTCCCCGGTGACCTTCGCCCGGAGAGGGACAACCCTATTTCCCTTCCATCCCGTGCTTTCGGCGGAGAACCCGTTGGGCCCGTTTCCTTATCTCCTCCGCCAATTCCCTCGCCTCCGGCTGAGTGGCCACTGCTAAAGCAGCCTCCTGCTGCAAGCGTTTGACCACCATCCGACACTTGCCCATCAGCGTATCCTGCGTCCCCGCGATGCGTCGCAGGCGCTCCGTCAACTGCCCGCTGGGAGTGTGGGCGGAGACTTCCAACTCCACTTCGTCCCTCTTGTTCTCCAGAACTTTGATGGTTCCGAGGCCCGTCGCCTCTTCTCCCTCCTCGAAGCCCGATTTTTCCGCGAAATTCTCGGCCCTGAGGGACAGGGTGGCCCACACGGTCAACGCCCCAAAGCACCCTATCCCAATTCCCCAACGAACGCCCATAATGTTACCTCCCCTGGTCATTGGCTCCAATCCGGGTTCATGCTCGACCCTTCCCCCAGCAACTGCACTGGCGTACCTCCCTGGGCGCTGATGAGGTACAACTGCCAAGGCCCGTCTGGGCTGGGCCCCTGACAGTAGACTATTTTCTTCCCGTCCGGCGACCACTCCGGATAGTGCTGGATGCCCGCGTGAACGGTCACCTGGCGTTTGTCCTTACCGTCTGGCCGGATGGTGAAAATGTGGGTTTCCGTCTGGTAGGCAATTTTCGAGCCGTCTGGGGACCAATGGGGCTCACAGGCCCCTCTTTCGCCGATGACGCGGTGGCATTTCCCACTGGCCAAGTACACCACGTAAATGCTGTAGCCGGCCAGGAGGCGGGCGGCGAAGGCAATTTTCTTCCCATCCGGCGACCAGGCGGGCGAGACGCAATGCCGCCACAGGGGAGGACTGACCACCTTCTCCTTGCCCCTGGCCAGATGGCGGGTGACAATCTGCCAGTTGCGCCGGAAGACGATGGACTGGCCATCGGGCGACCAATCAGCCTGGTCTCCGTCGGTGATTTTCCGCTGCCCTTTTCCATCGGCGTCCATGACCCAGACCTCGTGCCTTTCCCCCCGCTTCGTGCTGAACAGGATTTGCCTCCCGTCCGGCGAGAAGCGGGGGTCCACTTCCGGCTCAAGGCTGCTGGTAAGCCTCCGTAGGTTGGAACCATCCGCATTCATAATCCAGATGTCCCAGTTGCCCCCTCGGTCGCTGGCGAACACGATGCGACCCTCCAGTTGCTCCCCGGAAGCCGCGAACACCAAGGATAAGGCCAGGCTCAGCAGGAGCAAGGCCAGGAAGAACAACACCCTAAGGCGACCCATATATCTCCCTCCTTTTCCCCCCGCCGCCGACTTCCTCTACCCCCAACGCGGGAACCTTCAAACCGCGCAGTACACCCGGTAGAGCATTCCACAGGAGTAGAGGCTGAGGAGAAAGCAGAGAAAACTGAAGGCCACCAACCACGCGGCCACCTTCCCCCAGGCCGACCCCTCCTCAGTCCAACGTCGGCGAAGTTTCAAACCCAACCCTATGGTCACCGCCGGCAGTAGCAGGGACAGCCCTGGCAGGGCCAGGGAGGCTGCCAGGGAGACGAACCGTCCCCCGCCCAGATATTCGGCCTGCAAGTAGGGCAGCAGCAGCGAGAAGAGGAAATCGGGAGCCTCCTCCCGGTGGGCAATCACACCGTCGTAGGCACAGCAAAAGGTGGTGACCACGGTCAGCCCGAAGGCCAGGACGAGGAACCATTTTCCGCGGCTCTCCCGCGTCTTGTTCATGGCTCGCCTCAACGCTCCCATTTATCCCTTACTTTGACAACTACAATACCTTGCACCTTTGCTATGCCTACCAAGGCGATTACCCGGCCGATACAGCCGCGGAGGAGTTCCAGTGGTGGCGCGATAAGGTCTGTCAGTTCGTTGATGACCTGGAAAGGAATTGCGCCACCTGAGCCGTTATTCCCCCTCCACTCCGTACTTTCGGCGGAGCACCCGCCGGGCCAGGTCGCGAATCCTCTGGCCCATCTTGGTCGCGGTGGGTTGAGTGCTGCCGATAATTGCTGCCTCCTGCCGCAGGCGTTTGACCAGTACCCGATATTTTCCAATCATAGTATGTTGCCTTCCTGCAATATGCCGCAGTTCGCGGCAGAGGGCCTTGCACTCGCCTAAGTTCTCCGGAGCCGCCTCCTGCGTCAGTTCCTTGACTCTTTTCCCCAGTGCCGCCGCATGGCGAGGGGTTTTGATAACCGGTAGGTTTTCCTCGTATATGGTCTCAATCTCCCGGGCCAACTCCTCCACTCTATCCACCAGGGGTTTCAAGTCTGGGAAATCCTGCCTGATGGTGCGGCACAACTCCACCATTTGCTGGCCGAAGCGGCGGTACTCCTGAATGCGAGCGTTGATGACCCGATTGTCCGTCAGCACATCGTCAACCAAATGTCCCACCAGAGCGCTCTCTCTGGCTTCCACTCCTCGCATAAAAAGATGCTCGATGACTGAGGTGGTGTCGCACACGCCTCGGCCGAAACTCCTCCGGCCGCTCATGGCGTCCCGATTTCTGAGGCCCTCCCGGTCGAGCACGTATTCGCACGGCCCCACCCCCAGCGTCTCCCGCACGATGTCCACCGGCGTGTAGACCGTCAGGGGGGTGTCGCGTTCCCTCTCCAGCGGATATATCAGGGCGAAGTCCACTGCTCCCTTGACTTCCCAGAGCCTTTTGGACAGGCGCAGAAAGGCCCTTTCGCCGTCAAACCAGCAGGGCCACACCAGGGGGCCGTAGAGGTACATCCAGACGTCCGTTCGCCGGTTCCTGAAGGTCCAGGCATGGCTCGTCCGCGCCGCGCAGAAGTCCGTTCGCCATTTGGCCGGAAAGGGCCGCTGCCAGCGCAGGGCAAGGTCTTCGTCCAAACGGGCGGGGTTCAACTTCTCCTGATGCCAGATGCCCGGCGCGTCCAAAATCGCCACGTAAACGCTCTGGCCGTCGAAACTGATGTCCGTGGCCACCGCCCGGCGATGCTCCCCCTCCCCGGCCAGCCGAACCTCTACCTCCTGCTCGCCGGGCGGCCAGACGCTCATGAGCATACTGTCCCCGCCCTCCCGCAGGCCCAACAAAAAGTTCTCCGAGGGGATGAACAGCCGAGCGGTCGCGTAGGCCTGGGGGTCGAAGACCATGTCGTCGCCGAAGAAATCCGGGATGAGGGTGAAACGAACCGGGGCTCCCAAGCGAACCCGGCCGGCATTCTCCAGCGGCCTCACCTCCAAGAAGACCCAGCCCCGGCGGAGGCGAAAGGCCGTCCGTACCCGTTCACCGCTCTGGGTGTGGAAGGTGACGTCCAGAACCGCCTCCTCGCCTGCGTTCTCCAAAATCCCCACCGGCCCGCGGCTCCTCGCCGGTTCCCCCCTTTCACTCACCAGCACCAGCCGCATCCTCTCCCGTAGCGCTTCTGGTTCCCCAGGGGAGACAACTTTGGAATAGAGGAGCACGCCGCCGCTGGAGGCGGCGAAGACAGCCATTAGCCGCTCGTTTTCCAGCACCGCATCGCCCCGGAAGGAGTAAGCCACCGTTCCGGGGGGGACTAACTGCCAATCCCGGCGCTGGTGAAGGTCTACGCCCCGGTCAGCGACCCTCTCTCCCGTGTCCCAGACCCTGGTGCCGGGCGGCTCCTCTCCCCCCAACGGAGGGGCAGCGAAGGCCAGAGAGAGCAGGGCCGCTGGCAGCAGAGGATTACCAAGGGCCAACGCTTTCATGGTCCCACTCCTCACTTCTCCCACGGCCGCGGGCCCAGCCAATAGGGGGGCACCTCATAGTTCTCCCCCCGCCAATCGCCTTCGATATAGTAGCGGTTGCGCAGCACCGCCCGGGCCAATTTGCGGATTCCCTCGGCCAGTTCAATGAGTTCCGGCTGCCTCACCGCTGCCCAGCCAGCACGGTCTCGCAGTTCCTTGGCCAGCCGGCGGTAGGTTCTGAGCATCTCCTCCCGCGGGCCCACCACCTCGCGGATGTTCCGGGAGAGGGCTTCAAATCGCGACCGGTTGTCCGGCGATTCCGCAGCGGTCAGTTGCTTTATCTGACGGCAGTACGCTGCTACTTCCGCTGCCCTTTTTAGTCGCCCTTGCTGCTGTCCAAGTTCCGCCAACTGCTGCCGAATTGGCGCAATGCCCTCCGTGAACTTCGCCGCCGTAGGGGCCTCCCTCGAGGCCGTTTGGCATAACCGCTCAACCTTCGCCGCGAAGTCCCGATACTCGCCAAGCCGCTGGTCCAGGCCCTCGATGAATGGCTGAAGGTCATCGCAGAGGTGCCCGACGTACACCCTCTCCTGCACCTCCAACCTCCGATTGAACAGATACCGCAGGGATTCGATGGTTCGGGGCAGGTCAGACCAGGTAGTCCAGCCAGCCGCCGTGCGGTAGGCCGTGAGGCCTTCCTCATCCAGGATTTCGCGGCCCGGTTTCAGGCCCAGGGCGTCGTATATCAGGTCAAGGGGCGTCAACGTGTCCAGAGGTGTATTTTCCGTCCGGCCATAGAGGTATATGAGGGCCAAATCCACGTTGGCCGCGAAGTCCTCGCCCTTCTGGAGAAAGGCCCTCTTGCCGTCGAAGCAGGCGGAGGGTTTCTCCGCGAACATGTTGGAATAGTGTTTGCCCTCTCCCCGCACCGCGAGCCGCCAGGTGGCCGAGAAAGGCTTCTCCCAGCGGAACTTCACTCGCTCCTCCCGGCGGGGCGGGGAGAAACGCTCCTCGTACCAGATGCGGTCGCCTGCGAGGAGGGCGAGGAAAAGGCTCCGCCGGGCGAAGGAAAGGGTCAGGTGGGGGAAGTAGTCCTCCTGGGGCGGGCCCAGTTCCGCCCTCTGCCGCGCGGCGGGGCAGACCAGCAGTAGCATTCGGTCCCCAGCCCTTAGGAAGCCCAAAAGGAGCGGTTCCGAGGGGAGGGTACAGCGGGCGTTGGGATAGGCGTGGGGGTCTAAGACCAGGTCGTTGGCAAACCTATCGGGAACGACCAGAAAATGCAGCCGGGCGCGGAGGCGGAGTCTCTCGGCCCCCCACAGGGGCCGTACTTCTATTAGAGGCCGGGAGCCGAAAATCCGCCAGGCGGTTCTGACCACCTGCCCACTGGCGGAACGAGACGCCAGTTCCACCACCGCCTCTTCCCCGCCATACCGCAGGACGCGGAGTGCTTCCACTTGTTTGGCCTCCTCCTGCTCCGCGAGGGGAATTAACCCCACGCCGGCGGCCCGTTTGGTGAGCGGCTTCGCCAGCAGCAGGGCACTCACTTCCTTCCCGCAGAGCAGAAAAACGGCCCACTCGTTCTCGATGACCACTCCACCCTGCAAGCGGTGGGGTTCCTTCAGTCCCACGGGCAGGGGCTTCCAGCCTTTCTTCTCCCTGAGGAACGCCTCCCAGTCCGCGGGGAGGGCCGGGAGAAATTGCCCCGTGTCCCACACGGCCAGACGGGGAGCGGGCCAAAGGACGGAGGCAGCCGGGGCAGTCCGGAGACCCTCCTCCGGCCCCCAGTCCGGATTGAGCACGGAGAGCGCGTTCCGTTTGGGAATCGGCACCGTTTGGGAGCCGTCGGCGCTGGTCACGCAAATCCGCCACGGCCCCTTCAGACTGGGCCCCTGGCTGTAAGCGATGGCTGTCCCGTCGGGGGCCCACACGGGGAAACGCTGGATTCCACCGGCCGTGGTCAACTGACGAGCGTGTTTTCCCTCGGCATCCATCACCCAGAGGTGGGCTCCCCGCTGGTAGGCGATTCTCTTTCCTTCGGGCGACCAGCGGGGCGCGCTGAGGGTCTCTGCCCTTACCAGACATTTGGCCTCTCGGCGGCCGCGGGTCAGCACAAAGAGCCCCTCCTGGCCTTCAACTTCGGCTACGAAGAGGATTTTCTGCCCCTCCGGGGAACAGGCAGGAAAGGAGCAGGAGTCCCAGCCGGGCGGACTGAGGACTCTCTCCTGACCGGTGGCTAACACCCGTTCCACAATCCGTCCTTCCCGCCGAAGGACGATGCGGGTGCCATCTGGGAACCAGTCGCCCTGGTCGCCATCGCAAACTCGTTTCTGGTTCTTCCCCTGCCGGTCCATTATCCAGACTCCGACCCTCCCGCCGCGGGTGGAGTTGAACAGAATCCTCTGGCCATCGGGGGAGAAACGGGGGCTCACCTCCGGCCCGTAGAGGTAACTTAGTCGGCGGAGGTCTTTCCCCTGCAGGTCGGTCAGGAAAGTGCCCAACAGCGTCCGGTACTGCTTACAGACCACGAAGTTGCCCCGCAGCCGCCGATACTCCATCTCCCCGCCCAAAACGAAATCCTCGCCTCCCCGGACAGTCCCTATCTGGGGGGACAGGAGGAGGATACTGATGAGGAAACCGAGACCGCACCTCTGCTTGTTCACACTTTCTCCTCCGCGTGCTCCAAGTGGGCAATGGAGCCGTAAAGCCAGATTTATTGTACCCGCTTCGGGGAGCGTTTGTCAAGCAGGCAGCGAGCCTGTGCCTACCGAGACCGTTGTACCTTTGCCGGAGAGCCGAAGGCAACCACGAACTCCGGCAGCGATTCCAGCACCAGCGCGTTGGCGCCCACTACGGTGTCGCGGCCGATGGTCACGCCGTCCAAGACCGTCACCCGTGCGCCCAGCCAGACGTTGTCCTCGATGGTAATGCCCCCCTTGGTGAGGGAGGGCTGCTGAATGATGGGCATGTCCGTCCGGGAGAAATCATGGTGGCCGCCGCCGACGAGATAGCAGTAAGCGGCCATCAGCACGTTCCTCCCAATCTTCACCGGACTCTCGGCGTGGATGAGGCAGTTCGTACCCAGGTTGCTGTTGTCTCCGATGGCGATGGAGCCGCCCTTGCAACTGAGGATGGTGTTGCGACTGAGGATGACGTTGTCGCCCAAGGTGATGCCCTCTTCTCCTTCCCCTTTGGCGTCCAAGACACAGTTGTCGTCAATGATAACGTGGTTGCCCAGTGCGATTTTGTGCGGATGACGCAGGGTGAGGTTCCGGCCGAAGACCACCCCCCGGCCCACGCGGCCCAGGAGCCGCGGGTAAAGGAACCTCCGCAGGGCAAAACCCAACGCCCCCGGAACCCCGTTGCAGAGCAACATAATCAACTCGTACTTCAGCAGCGCCAACAGGCCCGGCCGGCCGATGACCAATTCCTGATATTTCCGCAGGGCGGAGACCTTCTCCGTGGTCAAGGCTGCCTGTAACTCAGTTTTCGCCTCCATGCCTCTAACTCCTGCTCCGGCGGCTCTCAGGGAATCCATCCCTGCTCCCGATACCAAGCCGCCGTTTTGCGCACCCCCGTTTCCAAATCGGTCGCCGGCGCGTAGCCCAACTCCCGCCTGGCCTTGGAGATGTCGAAGGCGCGGTGATGGCGGAAGAAGTTGACCCGGCGGCGATGAAGCGGCGGCTCCAGGCCCAGAGGTCGGCATACCGCCTCACAGAGCGCTCCCGCCAGCCAGAGCGGCGCCACTGGCAGGTGCCCTTCGGGCAGAGGCACGCCCAAAGCCCGGGCGATGGTTCGTACGAACTCGTTCAGCGTAACCGCCCTTTCGCCGGCGAGGATGTAGGTCCCTCCCAGGGCCTCCGGTCTCGTTCCGCACAGCATCAACCCCTCAATGAAATCGTCAATGTAGGTGAGATGGTACAGCACTTCCCCGCTTCCGAACATGACGAACCGGCGGTGGTAGATTAGGCGATACAGTTTCAGGAAGCGGGTGTCTCCCGGGCCGTAGAGGCCCGCGGGCCTCACCACTACGCCGGGCAGGCCCTCCTGAGTGAAAAACCGCCGGGCAATTTTTTCCGCCTCGCATTTGGTCCTCTGGTAAATGTCGCCGGGTCGGTAGGGAGCCGTCTCATCGGCGGGCGGATGTTCAATGGCTCCGTGCACTCCGACCGTGCTGCAGTGGACGACCCGTTCCACTCTGTATTTGCGGGCCGCTGCCAGAACGTTGCGCGTCCCTTCCACGTTGACCTCCCAGGGAACCCTGGCCGGTAGGCTCGTCCGGCGGAAAACAGCCGCCAGATGATAGACAATGGCGACCCCTCTGACCGCCTCCTCCACCGATGCCCCGTCCGTTACATCACCAAGTGCGATTTCAGTCCCCAGGTCCCGAAGGTCTTGCCAATCACTTCCCGGGCGCACTAAGGCCCTGACCTGATAGCCCTCCCTCAGGAGTCGCCGACACAGGTGTCCGCCCGCGAAGCCCGTGGCGCCCGTGACCAGAGTTTTTTCGCCCATATCAGGAACATAACCCCATATCGCCTCAGGTCCGCGAAGGAACGGAGGCTGCTGAGGACCCGCCATATCCTCCTTGGCCAGGAGAGCCTTTTCTGCAGGGAGGCGGCCCTCAACAGCAGTTCACACACTTGCGCCCAGGAGAGGTCGTCGCTGAGGTAAACCGGCGCCTGGCCTTGGATGGCCGGAAGGGTGAGGACTCTCTCGTCCTGCCGCGTCCAGGTGAAATCCGGCGGCAGTTTGCCCTCCGCGCGGGCCCGGCGCTCCCAAGCGGTGCCCGGATAAATGCGGGCGAGGGCGACGCTTATTTCCGCCCGGTCCCCGAGTTCCTCGATGACCCGCATGGTCTCCTGGGCCTCGGCCCAGGTTTCGGTGGGATGGCCGAAGATGAAGAAAGGGTTGGGCCTGACGCCGAATTCGTGGCACCAAGCGATGACTTGGTAGGCGTGCTCCAGGGCGAAAGGCTTGTTGATGACCTCTCGACAAATCCGCTCCGAGGCGGACTCAACGCCGAAGCCCAGGTAAAAGAGCCCGGCCTCTGCCATCTTGGCCAGGAGCCGTTTGGTCAGGCCCGGCAGGGCGACCTCGCAATACCAGTGGACGTCGAGTTTCCTCTCCAGTAGCAGGTCACAGATGGCCTCCGTCCTTTGCGGGTGATAATTGAAGGTATCGTCGCAGAACCAGAGGGCCTGTGCCCCGTAATGTTCCCTCAAGTGTTCAATTTCAGCCACCACCTTTGCCGGCGTTCGCCCTCTCACCCGCCGGCCCCAATTGCCGGGGGTAGCACAAAACGCACAGTTGAACGGACAACCGCGGCTGGTCATCAAATTCGCCGCCGGCTGCAACCCCTGCCCCGGCACTTCCAACTGGAAATGGTACTTCTCCCAGGGCACCAGATGTCGCGCTGGAAGCGGAAGGGCGTTCAAATCAACGAACTTCTGGCGGGAAGGGTTCGAGACGACCTCCTCACCCCGGCGGAAGGTCAGGCCCGCGATGCTCCTTAAGTCCCCCCGGGCCTCCAGGGCCTTGACCAGTTCCAACATTGTCCTTTCTCCCTCCCCGCTGACTACCCCATCAACCTCGGGGAGGTGGGCTAAGGTATCCTCGGCTGTGCCGCGGCAATGGGGCCCGCCCAGCACCACGAAGGTCGCCGGATGGGCCGCCTTGGCCACTTTGGCCAGGCGGAAGGAGAGGAAACGATTTTCGGTAGTGGTGGTGATGCCCACTACGTCCGGCCGGTCGCTTTCGATTTTGCGGTAAATTTCCCGCCAGGAAAGCCCCAGAACGTGGCCTGGCACCACCTCCACCTCAGTCCCGTGCTGCTCCAAAACTGCCGCTAAGTAGAGCACCCCCAGGGCGGGCATCAGCGTTCCCCGAGACCACCTCTCGGCCAAATATCCGCCTGGCGGCACGAACAGCATGACCTTTATATTTCGTCCCATTTCTCCGCCAATTGTTCCTGGGCACTTGTTTACCGCCAAGGGAGAGAAAATAGGTTGAAATGACCGGAAGCCAGCAGTGACCTTGCAATCCCCTTACTTCTCCCTTCTTCCCGCTAATTTGCTCCATTATACCACCAAACGTTTCATCGGTCAACGTGGTTTGTAAGTTTGGTCGCATCCTACCCCTCTCTATTCCTTCTTCCCATCCGGGGTCTGGTAGGCCGTGGCCAGCAAACGCTGTTTGCAGTCAGTTGGTTTCTTTTTGCTTGAAGGGGAAAGGGCGGCAAAAGAGTTGGCGAAAATTTTTGGCTCTTCGCCATAAATTGTGATAAAAGGTCAAGTTTGAAAAGCAACTGGAAACCGCCTATACTCTCTTCAGGTCACAAAACCAAAACCTTCGAGAGCCTTTTTCAGAAAGGTCTTGACGGTTCCGAAAAAAGGTGATATAATAGGGAGGTCTCGGACTTGAGGGTTCCGAACAAAGGTGCCATCGGTATTGGTTCGGTATCCCAGAGCCTGTGTCCGATAAAGTCCATTACTTACTTGGATTCAGATAAGATGCCCCATAAAAACGGCGGGCTTGGGTACTCTGCGGTGCTTCACACCCTGCCCTTCGGGTCACTTAACAGGTGGATATGTGGCTTCGCCCTATCGGGCTACGCCCTTATGTGAAATCGCGCTACTTTGA
>DTZQ01000237.1 GCA_012961305.1 Armatimonadota bacterium
ATGGCTTTGGAGAGCGAATTGCGGGAAAAATTAGCGCGCGCCTATTTAGATGCTTTGATTACGGATTACCTTATCCAGGCCGGGGAGCCGGTAAAAACGGTAGATTTGGTCCGGGCGGTAGGGGAGGATTTTGGCCTGGGGGTACGGCTCATCCGGGATGAACTGTCCCACTCTCCCCGACTGGTGTTCGTGGACCGGCGCTGGGATTTGAGCCTGCGCCGTGAACTTTTGAGCCGGTCTGTAGATGGTTTCATCCGACACTTTCTGCGGGAACATGGCAAACCGGTGAGTGTTTCCCAATTGGCCCAGGAATTGGCTCGGGTGCGGGGACATTTACCAGAGCATTACTATTCTATTGTGGAACGATTGGTAGAGACTCGTCAGGACTATTTCATAACTACTTCCGGCTTATGCGGTCTTTCCGAATGGTTGGGCGAGTTGGAAGTAGAGGATGAGGAGGAATTCCGTCGTCGTAACTTCTTTTTGACCGACCTGGACCCTGAAGCCGAATTGTCCGGGGTAAACCTGAAAAGGATTGCCCGGCTTAAATCTCCTCTTCGCGCTGCCCAGAAAGTTTTGCAAGAAGCCAAACGGCCGGTACATCACCAAGTATTAGTTTACGCCCTGTGGAAGACCTTAGGGGTTACCATTGATTCTCTGGAACTGTTTGAGTTATTGCTGGAGGAGGAGCAGGTGGCTCTGTTACCCGGTCCCATGTGGAGCGATGTCTCTTTGTTGGAGGAGTTGGCCGAAACTCTGCTGGAGATGTCCTTAGAATTAGAGGAAGCCACGGTCGTGGAGCAGAAGGAAATTGACCTGGATGCTGTGTTGGCGGAAAAGCCGTCGCCAGAGGAGGTTCCTTTTACCCTTTCCCCAGAGGACTTGGAGGAAATCGTTCGTACCCTCGAGGAAGCGGGCAAACCGGTGCCTTTGCCCGACTTGGTCACGGAGGTCTTGGAACTATTTCCGGGCGATGAGCACTATCGGGCTGCTCTGAGGGGGGTACAACAGCATCTTTCCCAAGACCCGCGCTTTCTGGAACTTAGCGACCATCATTGGCATCTGCGGGCTTTCCTCCCTCCCACACTTTATCGCGTGCCCGTGACCTTGGAACTGTCGCCCATTCAGGTACGTACCCTTGCCGGGGAGTTAGTGGACGCTCCCCTGAGCGACGAGGGTTTGGAGGGCTTATTGGCCTTAGAGGTTCATGCTCCGGACCTGGAGGACATTGGCGAAGAGGGGGAAGTGGGCGAAATTCGGGCGGGGGTTAAACTGGTGGAGAGGGCCCGTTATGTGACTAACTATCGGCATTTTGTATCTGGCACCCTGAAGGTGCGAAAAATTGACCGGGGCGTTTTCCCACCAGAGCCTGACCTCCTGCAAGTTACCGCCCAGGATGCCGAAACGGGTGAAACTTTCCAACTATGGCTTAACAACCAGACAGGGCTGTTGTGTGGGCTGGACGTTTGGTACAATGCGCGCCAATTGCACCCGGCGGGCCAGATTTTCTTTTTAGAAGTTGCCGAGGAACCGGGGAGGTGGATTATTTCCACCCAAGGAGAAATGGACCCCTTCTTGTTCATTCCGCCGGAGCGATTGGAGGAACTGTTGGTCCTGCGCACGGAATTGGAGCATGAGGCCCAAGTATCGGCCCTGGAAATCATGCGCCAAGTTATGGCCAGTGGGGAGCCTTTTTCCTTCCGCCGGCTGTACGTGGAAACTAACTTGGTCCGGCGGGTCTCCAAGCGCATTATCGCTTCTAATCTCAGTTCTTACCCCTGCTTCTCCCTGGCCCAGCAGGAGGAAAACCTGTGGGTGTATGAGGAGAAAAAGGCCCATCGGACGCGCTCCCCGGCTAAGAAAAAGTTTATTTTGGAGGAGGAAACATGAGTGCCAACCGGTCCGTTAGGGTGCGCATGGCCCCTTCCCCGACAGGTATGTTCCATGTGGGCAGTGCTCACACTGCTTTGTTCAATTGGTTATTTGCACGTCATCACGGCGGAGTGTTCATCCTCCGCATAGAGGACACTGACCGCGAACGTTCCACCCCGGAGGCAGTAAAAACCATTTTGGACGGCCTGCGCTGGCTGGGTTTAGACTGGGACGAGGGTCCGGAAGTGGGCGGCCCCCATGCTCCTTATTTCCAATCCCAACGCCGCGCGCGTTACCAGCAGGCGGCCCAGGAACTGCTGGCCCGGGGACTGGCCTACCGCTGTTATACCACCCCGGAAGAATTGGAACAAATGCGGGCTCAACAGCGAGCCCGAGGCATTAAATCCCCTAAATATGACCGCCGACATCGCGACTTAACCCCGCAACAGGAACGGGCTTTTCAGGCCGAGGGCAGACAACCCGTAGTGCGTTTTAAGACCCCCCTGACCGGCAAAACGGGCTTTACAGACCTCATTCGCGGACCTATTAGGGTGGACAATCGAGAGTTAGACGATTTTGTCCTGCTCAAGGCCAACGGCGACCCAACCTACAACTTTGCGGTGGTGGTAGATGATATGGACATGCAAATCACCCACGTCATTCGGGGAGAAGACCATATTTCCAACACTCCCAAACAACTTCTCCTCTGGCGGGCTTTCGGGGCCACTCCCCCTCAGTTTGCCCACCTTCCCCTACTTTTGGGCCCCGACCGACGCAAACTGTCCAAGCGCCATGGAGCAGTTAACCTCTTAGATTATGCCGCGCAGGGTTATCTTCCAGAGGCCATGTTCAACTTTTTGGCTCTCATCGGTTGGTCCCCTGGGGGTGGGGAGACCCAGGAAATCTTTCGCCGCGAGGAACTCGTGGCCCGCTTCCGTTTGGACCAGGTGGCTAAGGCTGGGGCGGTCTTTGACCTACGGAAATTGGACGCCATCAACGCGGTGTACCTGCGACGGCTGTCAGTGACAGAATTGACGGAACTTTGTTTGCCTTATCTGCGCCGGGCAGGATTAGTGGACGAAACTTTAACCCCGGGGGAGCGAGAGTGGTTAGAGCAGGTGATGGCTCTGGAACAGGAGCGCCTCAAGCGACTGGAGGAGATAGTGGATTTCACCCGCTTCTTCTTTGGCGAGGAAGTGGAAATCGAAGAGCGTGCCCGACGCCAATGGCTGACCAGACCGGGAACTGCGGACCTCTTAGCCACTTTACATGCCCGCTTGGCCGCTCTTACCTCCTTCACCGCGGCAGACATAGAGAAAGTGGTGCGGGGGTTGGCAGAGGAGCGCGGTCTCAGCGCGGCCAAAGTCATTCATCCCACCCGGGTAGCGGTTACTGGTCGTACTGTGGGCCCGGGTCTGTTTGAATTGATGGAGGTGTTAGGCCAGGAACGATGTTCTCGGCGACTACAAGCCGCCGTAGCCGTGGCCAAGGGCGGTGGTCTCAAAGGAGGTTACTCATGAAACGAGGTTGGCGCATTTTTCTCTGGTCAGTGGTGGGATTGGCAGTTTTAATCATTGCCATTATTACTTGGCGGCACGTGCGTATGAACCGCATCATTGCTGGCCTGGGCAAGCCGGAACTGTCGCGACGGATTGCCAGTGCTCAGCGGTTGATGAAGTTCAAACACGCGACCAAAATCTTGGCTAAGAAACCCCCGGCCGCGCGGGACAACGCCGTGTGGGCCTTGGAACAGGTAGCCGATGAAAAAGCCCTGCGGGACATTGTAGCCCTGGCCCGTGATTTGGGAGGGACAGTAGCCCGCCGGACCGTAGTGCGCTTTGGGGAGCGAGCCGTACTGGCGCTTATTGCTACCCTTCAAAGCGACCCCCGCGAGTACGATGACCGGTTCAAGGCGGCTGCTGCCCGCCGTTTCGCGGCGGAAATGTTGGGAGAAATTGGCACCTCCCGGGCCGTACCCGCCCTCATTCGTGCTCTGAAAGATACCAGCTTAGAGGTTCGCCTGGCGGCCGCGGCGGCCTTGGTACGCATTGGCAACCCCCAGGCCCAGGCCCCTCTATGGCATTTCATTGAGCCCTTATTGGGCGTGCTACGGGGAGAATACTACTGCTGGGCGCGGGTGGATGCGGAGGACCACCTCCTTCGCCGGGAACAGGTGCGGCACAACAATATTTCTCCTTTGCTCAAGGTGAAAATCACTCCCTTGGCGGAAGCCGAAGAGACGGTGGTGGTGGAAATTCCAGAGGAGGAAGAACTCCTTCGGCCCCTGAGCGCGGAAGAGCAACAACGCTTAGAAGCCGAGCGCATTTTTCGCCTCACCCAAGAGGAACGACGCCGCATAGCCCAACCGGGGAAGCGGGTGCGCTTCAAGCGAGGGCCCGTGGACCTGGAGGTAACGGGCTTTGAGGCTGACCTCAATCCTGCGGTAGAGGGACAACCGGTAACTTTCACCGTGCGCTTCAAGAACCACGGCCCAGGAGACATCGGCCTCACCTTCATGGTGGCTCTTTACTATGCCGGACCGCGCCCCTTGACCAAGGGCCGTGATACCAGGGCCATGGGCGGTTACGATTTGGTGCGGTTCAGCCGTCATCTGTTCCGGGGCCAAGAGGGAGAAGTGAAAGTCACCCATCGCTTTACCGGTTTGGAACGCCATCAAATTTGGGCTGCGCAGCAGTTGGGAATCATTGGCGACGATCGGGCAGTACCGGTTCTCTGTGCGGCCATGCATTCCTTTTCTTGGGCCGTACGCCTTAACGTCCTGGATGCCCTGGGGAAAATCGGAGTTCTGTCTACCACTCGTTCGGCCCAACGGGCGGCTATCGTGCGCACCCTTATCGAAGCCTTGGGCCATCGGGACAGTATCATTCGCTATCGGGCAGCAGAAAACTTGGGACAAATGCAGGTACAGACGGCTACTCTCCCCTTGCTGGCTACCCTCAGTGACCCTATCTGGAGTGTCCGCCAAGCTGCCACCCGGGCCCTGGTGGGAACTGTAACGGAGAAGTGGCTGAATCCGCTGCTGCCGGCCCTTTTAGACCCAGACCCGGCCGTGCGCCTTTCGGCCCTGCGAGTCCTGGAATCCATTTCCTCGCCCCAAGCCACCCAGGTATTACTGGCCGCTGCCGCCGACCCCAGCCCGGAAGTGCGTCTCTCCGTGGTAGGAGATTTGCTTCTGTATCTCCCCCCTTCCCAGACCATCCCTACTTTGGTAGGGGCCCTGGGTGACCCTAATCCCCGGGTGCGGGCCGCCGCCGCGAGAACCTTGGCCAAGTTGGCCGTGCCGGAAACAGAAACGGCCCTTATCATGGCTCTCCAAGACCGCGACGGTGACGTGCGCGAGGCCGCCGCCCAGGCCCTGGGTCGTATCGGTAGTAAGAGTGCCGTGCAGGCTCTCATTGCGGCTTCTGAGGCTGAGGCAGGTGAGTTTGTGGGAGTTCCTCCCGGGGAGGAGGTGGAAAACCCTGAAGCCTACACCCCTACGGATAAGGATGTACGGGCTGCGGCCATTGCAGCGCTGGCCGAAATTGGAGGCCCAGAGGCCCACGAGGCCATTCGCGATGCCCTAAGCGATTCCCATCCTAAAGTTCTGGCCGTGGCCATCCCAGCCATTGCGGAATTGGGCGACCGCACCGTAGGGGACCGCCTCATTGAAATCCTCGAAGATGACAAAATGCTCCTCCCCATTCGTTTAGCGGCGGCCCGGGCCATTCGCCAGTTGGAAATCGAGGAGGCGGTGGAACCTCTGGTGGACCTACTTAACCATCCTAATTATCAGATGAAAATAGCAGTTTCGGCGGCTTTAGTGGCCCTTCACGACCGACGGGGGGAAAAGACCCTGCGGGAGCACCTTAAGCATAAGGACGTCAACATCCGCCGAGAAGCAGCCCGAACCATTGCTACCATGGACCCGGCTCTTATTCAGGCCATTCGCGGCTTAAAACCCGAGCAACGCGATGGACTGGAAATGATTTTCAAGGATTTGTACCAAGAAGGCCGGGCCGTATATGAGTTCACTGTGGGGGCTCTGGCGGAACTGGCCAAACTCCCCCAGGCCCACCAGCGCCTCTTACAGGGTTTAACTGACACCCATGTATTGGTACGTGCGGCCTGTGTGGAAGCCCTTTCTCATTTGAAAAAAGAGCCGGAGTTGGTTCCCCGCCTTGCCGCTTTCTTGGACCCCCAGAAGGAGCCTCAGGAGTTAGTACGTCAGAAAGCGGTAGAAGCCTTAGCCCGTTTAGAAGCCGTAGAATATCGTTCTCAACTGGAAAAATGTGCCCAGAATGACCCAGCCGAAGAAGTCCGCGAGGCTGCCCAAAAAGCCCTGCGCGAACTATTACTGGTCGCCCGCCGCCGCTGACCTCACACCTCTAACCAGCCCTTATCTTCAAACTCCAGGCCCGCGGCCGCGGCCACTTGTTTTCCAATCTGACCCATATCAGGTTTGTAGGGGCGGTCATCCAGCCGTTCTAAGTGCCCGTCCCGGTGCACTAAGACCAACATACAGCGTTTCCCCTTCCGGGGGACCCGGTAACAGACCAACTCTAAACGTACAAAATCGTGCAGGGAGAACTGGCGAAGTACTTGGGCCTGATTGCCCAGGGTTCGCTCGGCCCGAATAGTACCTCCTTGGGGGTTAATTATTAGGTATTCCCGTGGATTGAGCCGCCAGAGCATAATGCCGATTACCAATGAGGGAGTCCCTACGGCGATACCAATAAGGTTGACCAACACCAGAGACACACTGACCACACCCAGTCCAAACAGAAAGAACACTACTGCCCAGGGGCGATACGATTTTTCCAGTTCAAAACGCACTTCGGCCATATGGTGCATCCTGCATCCCATCCCACAATGCACAACTTTAATTGTAAATCAAGAAGTGGCATTTGTCAACTTAACTGGACCCTGGCTGCTTCTCCACTTGACAGAGTGCCAGCGTTGGCGTATAATGATAGAAGGAGTTATCTATAAGGGAGATGGGGAGAGGAGTCGGGCCTATGGATGTAAATTCCTTCCTGCAAACCATACAGCGTGACCGCGACTATCGGGAACAAATTGTCTGGACAGAGGAAATCCCAGCCCAGCCGGCGCGCTACGGGAAGTTGACCCCGCCTCTTCCGCCAGAACTCCAGCGGGTATTGGAGGCCGAAGAAATAGAGGGACTCTACACCCACCAAGTTGAAACTATTGAGGCCCTTCGGCGGGGAGAAAATGTGGTTTTAGTTACCGCTACGGCCAGCGGTAAGACCTTGAGTTACAACCTGCCCATTCTGGAAGCCTGGCTGCGGGAACCGCGCACCCGGGCTTTATATCTGTACCCTACGAAGGCTTTAGCCCAGGACCAACTGCGCACCTTGCACCGCTATTGTGCTCTTCAGCCTCGTTTGGATTTTCTGGCGGGTACTTACGATGGCGATACTCCCCCGGAGACTCGCACCCGTTTGCGCGACCAGGGCCATTTTATCCTCAGCAATCCCGACATGCTCCATCAGGGCATTTTGCCCCACCATTCCCGCTGGGCGGAATTTTTCACCTTCTTACGGTTTGTAGTCCTGGATGAAATCCACATCTATCGCGGGGTGTTCGGCTCCCACGTGGCTCTGGTTCTTCGCCGCCTCCAGCGCATCTGTGAGCACTACGGTTCCACTCCCCAGTTCGTCTGTACCTCGGCCACCATTGGCAACCCTCAGGAGTTGGCCGAACGTTTACTGCAGCGACCGGTGACGCTTGTTGACCACGACGGGGCCCCCCGGGGGCCCAAGCGGTTTGTCCTCTGGAATCCCCCCTATTTGGACGAGGGTAAAGCCCAACGACGCAGTCCCAATCTCGAAGGTCAGGCCCTATTAGTGCGTTTAGTTAGCCAAGGGGTACAGACTATTGCCTTTGCCCGTTCTCGGATTGTAGCCGAACTGCTTTATCGCTATGCTCAGGATGAATTAGCCCGCCTCAATCCCGCCTGGGGCGACCTGATTCGCCCCTATCGGGGCGGCTATCTACCGGAGGAACGGCGGGAAATTGAGCGGCGTCTCTTTGCGGGGGAACTGCTGGGCGTAACCAGCACTAACGCTTTGGAACTGGGCATTGACGTAGGAGGGTTAGACGCCTGTCTCATCCTGGGCTATCCGGGCAGCATAGCCAGCCTGTGGCAACAGGCCGGCCGGGCCGGCCGGGGAGCCGAGGAAAGCCTGGTAGTGTTAATTGCCCACAACTCTCCTCTCGACCAGTACCTCATGCAGCACCCGGACTACCTCTTTGGGAAAGCTCCGGAGAGTGCCATCATTGACCCTACCAACTCTTACATTTTGCTGGGCCATTTGCGCTGCGCGGTGGCGGAACTTCCTCTCTCCTTTGCCGAGGCGGAACAACTGGGCGAGTATGCCCCGGCAATTTTGGAAATCCTGGAGGAAGAAGGCCAAGTACGGTGCCTAAGAGGCCGCTGGTACTGGAACAGCGGTGGCTATCCTGCTGCCGACATTGGTCTGCGTTCCCTGGCCGGAGACAACTACACCATCATAGATGTTTCAACAGACCCCCCGCAAGTTATTGGCACCGTGGATGGTTTCAGTGCTTTTACTCTGGTTCATCCAGAGGCTGTTTACCTTCATCAAGGTCTCACTTATCTGGTGCGCGATTTGGACCTGCAGCAGAAAATTGCCACGGTAGAACGCCGGGCCGTGGATTACTACACCCAGGCCCTAACCGAGACCCAAATCCGGGTGGAGGAGACGGAGCAGGAAAAAACTTGGCGCCTCAGTCAAGTGGGATTGGGAACCGTAACCGTAACCTTGTTCACCCCCATGTTCCGCAAAATCAAGTTCTACACTCTGGAGAACTTAGGTTTTGGCAGTCTCTCCCTACCTCCTCAACCTTTAGAAACGATGGCCATGTGGCTTTGTCCCCCATCCGCTGCCCTCCATCGGGTACGGGAATTTGACCGCATCCCGGCGGAGGGACTGTTAGGCATTGCTAATGTGCTGGTGGACATTGTACCCCTCTTTGTGCTGTGCGACTATATGGACCTCGGTTCCGTGGTGGATTCCAGCAATTTCGGCCTGCCCTCCATTTTCATCTACGACCGTTATCCGGGCGGCTTGGGATTTGCCCAAAAGGCCTATGAACGTCTGGAAGAAATCATGGAAGCCTGTTTGTTTCTCATTCACGAGTGTGAGTGCGAGGAAGGCTGTCCTTCCTGTGTGGGTTCCACCTTTCGATATTTCGTTCCCTACGACGCCGGCCGCCCCGGCCGCGAGCGCATCCCCGACAAAGAGGCCGCCCTCATTATCCTGCATGAACTGTTGGAGAAGGAACCCTACATTCCTAAGCCTCTTTCTCCCGCGCGACGGACCCAGGTGGAAGGTACAGCCGAGACGGAGCGACCAGTTATCAAACGCCTGCCGGAGCAGGTGGAAAAGAAAATACGCAAACACCTACAGCGGTTAAAAAGGCGATGACTACTTCCTTCCCACCGGCGCTGGTGACCCTGGTCTCTTTGGCCGAAATCCCGAAGGCCCTGCGGTCTTGGATGGACGTTGGAGGGACGGCACTGAAGTGCCTGACTCCAAAGGCACAGGCCGGAGGTTTAAGCCTGTTAATAGGCGAGTGGGAACTTTTAGCCGAGGCAGAACGGATTTTGGTAGCTCATTTGAACCCCTGTCTCTACCGGCTTAACGAGGAAATTTTGGCCCGTTTACCGCTGGCCAGGGCCTTGGCTCAACTGGAGGAAAATCCCCAAAAACAACCCGAAGTTCGCGCCGCGCTCCAGCAGGCCTTGGAGAACTGGATTCATGACCTTACCCGCTTTAGACCCGGTGGCTTCTGTCTCGAAGGGACCCTCAAGACGGCGGCAAGAAACTGGCCAAAACTTGCGGAGGATGCCTTCTCCCAGATGGAGGACAGAGAGGCAAATGACGGAGACAGCCTCTCCCCTGACCCTTTAATTGTCGGGCGCACTGCAAAGAGCAGGGAGGCTCCCGGTTCCCAGCCCTTGGCTCCCGGCGCTTTAGGAGTGATTAAAGACCTCGAATTAGCGGTGGGATACAGATTGGATTTACGCCCCTTAGCCGCTCTGGCAGCCGTTGGGTGGTGGGTAGTGGAAGTGCCCGGAACTTGGGAAGCGGGAAAAGTACATCCGTACCGGACAGGGGACAGCCCCCCCCTATCCCCCCGCGTGCGGGGGGAAGAAAGGGGGGGTCCCCGCGTGCGGGGGG
>DTZQ01000238.1 GCA_012961305.1 Armatimonadota bacterium
CTGAAGACCGCCTTTCATCCCACCCTTAAAGGGTAGGCTTTCCCGGCGGCTCTCGTAAAATTGTGAGGGGCATTTTACACTTTACGTTTTGCCTCCTAAGGCCGACGGCTGAACGCTTACAAACTTGCCCCGGCCTCCATTAGAGGGAGGGCACAGCCAGGGCTAAGGCATATTGCCGTCCCTCCGCCAGACGAACTCGTCCCAAAAACGGCGGTACACCAGCCTCCACCGCAACCACTGCCAGGCGGTATTCTCCTGCCAGGAGGGGCAGGCGCACCCTTTCCCCCGGCGACACCGTTCTGGTGCCTACCGTCGGCCCGGCAAAGTACACGGTGAACGTGTGCCGGGGCCCGTTGGTCAGCACCAGCACCGGTTCCGGGCCCGGGGCGTCAGCCGCTGCCTGCAGGGGCGGCAGAGGACGGTGGGGTCCGGCCTCCAGGCGGGCGATTTCGGTGGCGACCAGACCCGCCTGAATGTGGTCGGCGATGGCCGTGTCCGCAAAACGAACTAATAAATCTCGATACTCCCTCAAGGCGGCCTCGAACTGTCCTGCCTGCCGCAATTCGGCTGCACGGGCCAGGGCTTCTTCCACCTCCGTCCCCGCCAACTGCTGCTCCAGTACTGTGAGGGCTTCCTCCGCCTGCCGGGCATAAACCGTATGCGGGAACCGGGCTACAATCGTGCGGTACTCTCCCACTGCTCGTTCCACCTTCCCCTCGGTTAGGAACTGAGAGGCGACCAGAAAGTGCTCGCTAATCTCCCGCGCCACCAGCGGTCCCAACTGTTGGGGGGCTGTTGCCGCCACCGTGACCAGGGTGGGCTGGGCCTGGGCGGTTAGGCGAAACGCCACTCGCCCCGTGGCGTCGGTAGTAAACTGCTGCTCCCGGTCGTTGGCTAAGACCACATATTCCGTTTGCGGGGCCAAGTGCAGTTGCACTTCCACCGGACCGGTTCCCCGCACGGAGAAGCGCAAAGGCTGCAAATTGTTGGGCCGGGCTCGCACGGTCACGGTGGTTGCGGCCCGGGGCGCGGCCACAGTCGCCACCCGCCGCAGACAAAGGGCCTGATAGGGGCCCAGGGACCGCCGTATTCGCACCGTACCGTCAGGGAGCAGTTCCGTCTCCGCGTCCTCGTACACTGCTCCCCTCACCGTCGTGGTCGTCAACACTTGGTCCCGGCTTCGCCCATAACTTTCCTTCAACAGCAGACCTTCGCCGTTCTCCGCCAGGTACACATCCACATTGGGCGGGGCTTCCAGCGTGGGCCGCAATCCTGCCTCAACCAGCAGGCTGCGGTACACTCGCCGTAACCCCTCCGGCGGAGGGCGCAGTTCTCTCCCTTGGGGGTCGTCGGCCAGACCCAGATTGAAACCCGCTAAGTACACCTGATTGCCCTTCACCTTCCGCCGTACGAGGACGGGGCGTCCCTCCGGGTACAAAGCCGCCTTAGGCCCTTCCACCGGCAGCGAAAGCAGCGGCTCCACTTCCGGCGGAAGCACCCCGCTGAAATAGGCCAACTGCCCCTGCGGGGAGGAAAAGGGCAGGGTCACCCGCTCGCCCGCGGGCAAGTTCCCAAAGGGACGCGTTACAGAGAAAGTTCGCTCTCCGCTGACCGATTCCTCCTTTGCATATCCACTCAGGCCGGCGAGGGCCAGAAAATCCTTGGGCAGCCTCGTCAGGGGCTTGAAGTAGCCATCCTGGGGCGCGAAGCGGCCCAAACACAACCCGCGCTCCCCGGCGTGATTTTCGTCCTCCAGCCACCGCCGCAGCAGCGCCCAAGTAGTGTCCGGCAACATCAGGTGAAGGGCGGGCACGAAGATGAACCGGTAGCCATTGAGGTCTACTTTGTCCGGCTCGGCGGCGTTCAGGGTCACGTCTGCATCGGTCAAAATGTCGAAGGGGAGGTGCAGTTCCCGCAGCACCTCTCCCACCACTTCGGCCCCTGCTGCATCCGGTTCCGCCCACAGGCTCCAGGCCGCGTAGCGGTTGCGCAAAATCAGGATTTCGGCCTGGGCGCGGGGAAAGCGCAGGCCAGCCGTGCGCCGGACGAAATCGGCGATGCGCCTCAGGGTCGTCTCGTCCACGCCCCGCTGAGTGGCTGCCCGTCGGCCGGTCAAAAACGTCCAGTCCGGGCCCAACAGCAGGGCCGTTCCTCCGCCGCCTATCAAGTCGGCCCAATGGTGGCTTATCAGGCGCGGCAGATGGCGGCGCGTGGGCAGGAGCATTCCTCCGCTGTACGCCAACCCCCGGGGCCGCGCCCGGCGGGTGCGCAGGTAGCCCTGGAAGGAAGCCAGCATCTCCGCGTAGCCGGACGCCGGGGCCGGCTGCTCCGTGCGCACCACCGGGCCCGGCCGCCCTGTTCCCCCGCCCAGGAGGTCGAAATCCAGGCGGGCATAGTTGAACACCACTGGCCGCTCCCGTACGGTGGCAAAAGGGGCCTGTTGCCCGTACTGGAGCAGGTGATGCGGCGCAGCCTCC
>DTZQ01000239.1 GCA_012961305.1 Armatimonadota bacterium
GCCTGGCGGGAGCGGCTGGCGAGGCAGACAGGCCAGCAGCCGGAGGACATTTTCCCCTTCGCCGCCGAGTATCAAATTACCAGCGAGTTGGCCTTCTACGTCCCAGGGCAGCCGACGACCTACTGCGCCAACGCGGGCCGCCGACGCAACCAGTACGACTATTGGCCCGGCTTCGAGAACCTGTTAGGTCGAGACGGTCTGTTCGTACAGCGGGGCAACCCTTCGGCCCCGCCGGCGGCCATCGCCGCTGGTTTCGCCTGCTGGGAACGTTTGGCCCTGGTGCCCATCCGTCGGGGGCACAATTTGCTCCACCAGTACACGCTGTTTTTCCTGCGCGACTTTCGCGGATTCCCGCCCCCGGAGGGGGAAATGAGTTACTGAGTCCGCCTCGCTTGCCCCCTGATGCAACTACCGCCCGCCACCTCCCACCCAGGATAGCAGATGGCCCACCGCTTTCCACCTGCCATTTAACCTGCGGTTTGACAAATTGGAGAAAAAAGGCTAAGATGGGAAAGGACGAGGTGGTAAGGGTGAGCAGCAGCCAGCAGAACTTGGAAACAGCGGCCCAGCCGGCCGGGAGAAACGTCTGGCACTACGCGCTTCGGGCGGCGCTGAGCGCGGTGGCGTTGGGATTGTTGTTCTTGAAGTTTCCACCCCGCGAGGTGGGTCAGGCCCTTCGCGCGGTGCCCGGCCGTCAGGTGGCAGCCGCCATAGGAGTGTACGCCGGACTGCAACTGTTCAGTGCCCTGAAATGGCAGGTGGTGCTGGATGGCCTGGGCTCGTCAGCCCTCTGGCGGAACCTGGCGCGGCTCTACTTCGTGGGGATGTTCAGCAACTTTTTCCTGCCCACCTGTGTGGGCGGCGACGCGGTACGGACGTACCTGTTAGCCCGGCGGCAGGGAGAATGGGAGAGGCCGGCTTTGTCCGTTCTGGTAGAGCGGTTCACCGGGTTTGTGGCCCTGATGGGCCTGGGAGTGGTGGGAGCCTGGGGGGTACGAATGACGGTGGGCGGTGCGGCGCAGCGGTGGTTGGAGGCCGGGATGGGATTGGTAGTTGTAGGCCTGGCGGGCAGCCTAATGCTAATGGGCTTGCCCCGTTGGACCGCCTGGCTGCCGCAGCGAGGACGGCGAGTCCTCGCCCGCTTGAGTGCAGGAATGCGCCAACTCGTGCGCCAGCCGCGGCGACTGGCCCTTCTGGGCGGGATGTCGGTGGCCTTTCAATTGGGGGTTACGGGCCTCAATGCCTGGTTGGGTTGGCTGTGCGGGGTACATTTATCGGCCTCCGTATGGCTGTTGGCGGTGCCCCTCATCACCCTGGCCAGTTTGCTGCCCACGCTGGGCGGCCTGGGGGTGCGCGAGGCGGCCAGTGTGGTGGTACTGACGCCCTTTGGTGTGAGCGCACCCCGGGCCCTGGCCTATTCCCTGCTCTGGCAGGCCGTTCTGCTGCTCACCAGCCTGCCCGGCGGATGGCTGTGGTGGGAGGGTGGGTGAGGCAGGAGGCCCCAGCCTTGCCACCGGGATGCAGAGTGAATTGCGGTCGAGAGGTCAAACGGCGATGAGGGAATCTGCTTCTGAAGTTACCTCCCCGGCTGCCACGGGGGAGGGGGAGATGCCGGAGGTTTCGGCGGTCATTCCGGTGTACAACGAGCGGGAAAGCCTGCCGGAGTTACATGGGCAACTGGTGGAGGTGTTGACTCGTCTGGGCCGGTCGTGGGAAATTGTTTACGTGGACGACGGGAGCACGGACGGCTCCTTTGAGCAACTGCGGGAACTTCATGCGGCTTCGCCCTCGGGCCGGGTGGTGGTGATTCGCCTGCGGGCCAACTTCGGGCAGACGGCGGCTCTGGCTGCGGGCTTCGACCGGGCGCGGGGGACAGTTATCGTGGCTTTGGATGCGGATTTGCAGAATGACCCGGCGGACATCCCGCGCCTGCTGGCGAAGTTGGAAGAAGGCTATGATGTGGTGAGCGGCTGGCGCAAGCGACGGCAGGACAAGTTCCTCACCTGTCGGCTGCCCTCCTGGATAGCCAACTGGCTCATTGGCCAGGTTACGGGTGTGCGCCTGCACGATTACGGCTGTTCCCTGAAAGCCTATCGGGCGGAGATTCTGCGGGAAGTGCGGCTGTACGGTGAACTACACCGCTTCATCCCGGCCCTGGCCAAATGGGTGGGAGCGCGTATTGGGGAAATTGAAGTCAGCCATCGTCCCCGTAAGTTCGGACGGTCCAAGTACGGCCTGAGCCGTACTTCCCGGGTCCTCCTGGATTTGTTGACGGTCAAGTTTCTGCTCTCCTTCTCCACCAAACCCATGCAGATGTTCGGACGCTGGGGCCTGTGGTTGGGGAGCAGTGGCTTTGTGCTGGCCGCTTACCTGACCTACCTCAAGTTCTTTCACGGTGAGCAGTTGGCGGAACGACCCCTGCTGCTGCTGGCCGTGCTGCTGATGATACTCGGCCTGCAAATGGTCAGTTTGGGGCTGTTAGGGGAGTTGGTGATTCGCACCTATCATGAATCGCAGGGACGACCTATCTATCGGGTCCGGGAGACGCTGGAGTAGAGAAGCCCTGACCGGAACGGTGGCCTTGTTGGGTCAGGGAGGGGTGGCGTTAGGGCGTTTCCTGGCCGACGGCGTGCTGTTTTCTTGGCAGGCGTTGTGGGGCGTGCTCCGGGGACGCATTGACTTTCGCCAATGGCTGCTCCAGATGGAAGCCATAGGCGTCCAGGGCTTGCCCCTGGTACTGTTGACGGTGGGAGCCAGCGGGATGGTGCTGGCGGTGTACACGGCCGAGCAGTTTCGCCGCTTTGGGGCCATCAACTTGGTCGGAGGACTGGTCACCGCCTCCATTGTGCGGGAAATTGGCCCGGTATTTACCGCCATTGTGATAGCCGCCCGCTCCGGCTCGGCCATCGCCGCCGAAATCGGCACCATGAAGGTCACGGAGCAAATTGACGCCCTGCGCGCCCTGGCCACCAACCCCGTCGAATATCTGCTGATTCCGCGTCTGCTGGCTGCGATGGTGGCCCTGCCCCTGCTGACCGTGGCCGCGGACATAGCAGGAGCGGTGGGAGGTTATCTGGTGGGCCTCTCGGCAGGCATTAGCAGTCGGATGTACATAAATTCGGCCCTGAAAATGACCGAGTTGGACTTTTTTTGGAGCGGATTGGTCAAGGCCGTCATTTTCGCCTGGCTTATCGTGCTGGTCAGTGCCCGCCAGGGCTTCCGGGTGGAATACGGGGCCGCGGAGGTGGGTCGGGCCACCACCAGTGCGGTGGTCATTTCCATTTTGCTCGTTCATGCCACCGATTACCTCTTGGCCCTGATTTTCGTCTGAGGCTGGGCCAGAAGGCTGATTTCCCTTCCCCAAGCGAACTTAAGCCCGGCAGTATTTAACCTGGTCGAGTTAAGGAGTTATCCCAACTCCACCGGCTCGCCCCGCTCTGCCGACTCCACAATGGCGGTGCAGACCCGCACCAGCGTCAGTCCGTCCTCTCCGGAAGGCCACGGCTCCCGGTCCTCCCGCACACAGTCCACAAAGTGGCGCAGGGCCTCCATTACGAAGCCCACCGGTTGGCCGTAAATGTCCACTTGTAGCGTGCCTGGCACCCGGTAGGCTTCCTTAGTGGCTATCTGCACCAGCGTTTGATAGGCGTCAACGGAGATGCTGCCCTCGCTGAACACCAGTTCCATTTTGGAGTCCACGATGTTGGGCCGAGTCTCCGGGAGAATCCAGCAGGACTCGAAATTGCCTACGGCACCGTGGTCGAACTCCACCAAAGCCGCATAGAAGTCGGGGGTGTCAATGCCTCGGCTGCGCAGCAGCCGGGAACGGGCCACGCTGTAAACTCGCGTCACTTCCCCACCCCACAGCCAGCGCACCCGGTCAATGGTGTGGCTCATCAACCAGAAAGGCAGTTTAGTCTGCGAGGCCCAGGTCTTGAGCATTTGGGTAGGCACGTAGAGAGTATTGCTGAGCCGGGCATAGGCATAGACGGGATAGCCCAGTTCGCCTGCCTCCACTGCCTCTTTGGCCAAGGCCAGGTAGGACTGCCAGCGGTTGCTGAAGTTGACCATGAGTTTGACGCCAGCCCGTTTCGCTGCTGTGACCATCGCTTCAGCATCCTCTACCCCAGTGGCCAGCGGCTTTTCGCATAGCACGTGGCACCCCGCGGCAATGGCCGCTAATACTGGCTCCCGGTGCAGGTGGTCGGGGGTAACCACGGAGACAGCGTCCAACTCCTCTCGGGAGAGCATCTCCCGATAATCCCGGTACTGGGCCGGGATGGCGAACTTTTCCCCCACCTCTCGCAGGGTCTGCTCGTGGACATCGGCAATGGCCACCACTTGCGCATAGGGCAGGGTCTGATAACATTTGAGGTGCGTCTGACCTTGCAGACCCACCCCGATTACCCCCAAACGTACTTGGTCTTTCATCGCCTCTCCTTTCCAGGGTGGTTTATAGCAGATTACGAGCGTTTACGCTGGTAATCGGCTAAAGGCAAAGTGCACCTGTTTACCGCCAGGAGTTCGGCCGCCTCCTCTGAGGTAAGAAGCCCTTCCATTTTGCTCATTTCCTTCCTATTCCCACCATTTCATACCCATTCTACCACATTCCGGCGTTTCTGGCAATGGTTGAAAGGAACGCAATCCTACCCACCCACGCCGCACCAATCCAAAAAAGCCCGTATTAGTTCCCGCTTCTGCTCTTTGGCCGCCGCGTCGTCGCTGAAGGAGTAGGGCAGAAAGAACCGGAAGGCCAAATAGAGCGTTCTACTCCTTTCGTCCCCCAAAACTATCGCCGGGGCTCCGTTTTCGAAGGTGCCCACTATGGTTCCGTCCGCCCGAATGTACTGCTTCACGTGGGCGAAACAAGTGAGGGTCCGGTTCTCCCGCCCCCAGCCCCGCCAGCGCACTTTCATCCGCCGTGGGCCTTCGTTTTCGATGAGAACCCTGACTTTGGCGAAAGGCAAGGTGCCAGCCTCTCGCCGCCGCTGGCCGACCTCATAATCGTACACCCCAACCTCCGGCTCGATGATGAGGGCCCCGCCCTGAGTCAGGTAATTCTCCAATGCCCGCACGACGGTTTCGCTGATGGCCGGATTGTAGGGCACGATTACGACCGCATAGTCAGCCAAATCCGTCAGGTTGAATTCGCTCACCACGGCGTAGCGCACACCCAAATCCTGCAGCAGTTCCGCGCAGCCGACCAGCGAATTTTCGTTGAGGTAATTCCGATGCCGGGAAATCCAGTTGGCGTAGGCCAGGGAGTAGAAAATCCCCACTGTGGCCGGAGGGTAATCGCGTTGGAGCATTTGCTTCGCCAGGGCCACCGCCCGCTTGAAATCGGCCCAAAACGCCTTGTCATCGGGCTTCAGACCCCGATAGTACCACAGGGCCCCCGCTTTGTCGGCGAACAGGGGAAAGTAACGACTGAGGTCGCCGGGCTGGTAGCCCCGTCCGTGGATGATGTCCATCTCCGGAAACACGACCTTGTCCGAGTGCCGACAGGCTCCAAAGTAAAGGGCTGTGCGGGAGAGTTGATAGCCCGGATGGCCCACCTCCCAAGGGGCGACGGCGTCCTTGCATTGCAACAAATCCAGGTGTTTCGCCTGCCGACACAGGAAGATATTTTCGGCCTGAAAGACTGGCCAGCCGAAGCGGGCCTGAAAGAGTTTGTGCGGGGCGATGCCTTTCACAATCCCGCCTGCCCACTCCACGAACTGCACCCACCAGCCATTGGCGAACTCGGCCCAGTCCAGCCAAGAACGCCGATAGTCGTCCCGCTCCAGACGGCGCGGCGGCACTGCCTCCTCAAAGGTCAAGCCCTCCTCGCCCCAGGCCTTCTGTAAAGCCGCCACCTCGCCCCGATATTTGCGGCGCAGAAAGGCCCGAAAATCGCGCAAACACCAGGGCGACTGCCGCCACACGCTCCCCGGACCCGGGTTCCCCAAAACCTCCGGGAAGCAAGAATCCTGCTCCCCACCTGCACTAATCATGTAGCCGATAAGGTTAGGGAACTCACAGGTCTGCCGCACCAGTTCGGCCACCAAAGCCCCGAAATCCCGCTTCAGGCTGGGAGTGAACAGGTACACCCGGCCTTCCTTTGCCCCCGGCTCAGCGGCGTGCTGCAGGCGCCACCAGTTGGGCTGATGCGGTCCGAACAGGAGGATAACTCCGAAGCCCCACCGCCGCAGACATTCCAGGGCCGTGCGCAGCCGCTCCCACTCCCGATAACCCGGACGCGGCTCCAGGTTGCGCCAGTAGAAGTCCAGGGCGAAGCAGTTGACGCCTACTTCCCGCGCCATCTCCAAGTAGGCCCGCTCAAAACGCACGTCCAACACGCAGAACAGCGGCTCGCCGTCTAGCAGAAGGACCGTGCGGTCGGCCATGCGCCGCCGCTCCACGCGGAACTCCTTCTCCACCGGCTCCACCCTCAGCAGTTTCGGCGGAACGCGGGGGAACACCCGCAGGTCAGTCAGCCGCGGGGCGGTGGGGTTTTCCAAGCGTAGGTCGTCGAAATACAGAGTGTGTGCTCCCAACCCGCCCGTCTCCACGATACAAAAGCGCAGGGTAGTGACTACATCGGTGTCTATCTGGGTCACGGGGAAAGTCACTTCTCGCCAACCGGTGAAATCCAACGGGAGGCGGCCCTGTCCGAACCAGCCGCCGGCTCCGGCCAGCCAGGTCTCCAGGCGGTTCCCGCTGCCATCGCCGTAAACCCAAAAGCGAATCCGCCTGTAGCATCCGCCCGCCAGCACCCCTGCATCTACCATCACCTGGGTACACTTCTCCGAGGGGAACTCGTATTCCACTTTGAGGGCATAGCGGCCCTGTTTCACCTCCGCCCGGCTGCGCTCGGCCCTGACCTTGGCCGTCGCCGGGCTGCCGTCCTCGTCAGTGGGCCAGGGATAGGCCCGGGGCAAGGGCGTCCCCTCCTCCAGGTCGGCCACCACCCAGGTCGGCGGTGGGGTCGCCAATCCCTTAGTCCCTCCTACCCTACCCCCCATCAGCAAACCCAACGTCGCCCAAACTGCCACTGCTTTCGTCAGTTGCATTCTTGACCTCCATCCCCCGTAGCCATTCCCAAACCTCCTTCGCTTCCCGCCCGGTGTTTAGGTGAATGGTCACCGGCTCCTCGGGTCTAACTGTCCTTAAGGTTCGCCAGAAAGCGACCACCTCCTTTTACCCCCTGCCACCCCGATGCAGGGCAGTAGTTGCATTGGCCCGGCGGCGGGAAGGTAGCCTTAAATATCTTGTCCTTTGGCGGAAGGAATTTTTGGCCAAATGCAGAAATGCGAAGAATGTTGGAGGTGGTCTCCTATGCAAAAGACGAAGACCGAGGGAGTTGACCGCCAAGTAGGTGGCTGGAAACCCTATAAGGTGGCGATTATTCTGGGGCTTTTTGCCCTTGCCCCTGCCTGGCTGGCATACACGGCTGTTCCAGATTCGCAAAGCCTTCCCTCATCGGCCGCTAATCTGGTGTTGAATCCTGGATTTGAGCGTGGTCTTCAGCCCTGGTCGCTGCGGGAGGGGACAACGGGCGCTGCGTTGGACAAAGTGTGCCGTTATGGAGGAATGGCTTCGCTACGTCTGGAGGGAACGGGCGGGAAGGAAGGCGTGCGGCAGGACCTGAAACTGGCGCAACCGGCAAATCTGGTAGAGGTGGCATACTGGGGGAGAATTGCAGCCCGACCCCCGCGAGGGGCGCGGGTAGGGGTTGATTTGGGTCTCACCTTGAGCACAGGTGAGACGGTATGGTTTATGCCCACCTCTCTGCGCTTAGACCGA
This sequence comes from Armatimonadota bacterium, assembly GCA_012961305.1. Taxonomy (GTDB): domain Bacteria; phylum Armatimonadota; class UBA10988; order UBA10988; family DTZQ01; genus DTZQ01. The sequence continues at coordinate 7,786 of DTZQ01000239.1, forward strand.
CGGGCCCCAGAAGAATGGCACTACTGCGAGGCCACCTATCGTCCCCCTCCGGGCGTCACCGTCACCGCCATCCGGGTCTATTGCCTGAACTACCGCAGCCGAACAACTGCCTGGTTCGACGACCTGCAACTCGTCGCCCGGCGAGTGGCCGAACCGACCGTAGAGGAGATTTCCGTCCTCGAACCCCGTTCCTCTCTCGGAAAGGCACGTTGGGGAGCCATCGAACTTGCCCTGCGGGAGGGGCGGAAAAATTGGGCGGTGGTGCCGCGCTGGGCTTCCTTTGAAAAAAGCCGTCTGGTCATCGTTCCCGAATGGTTTGAAGATGAGAAGTTCTTTTTGCGGCTCAAGTATTTCTGGTACTTGGGCGGACGTCTGCTCCTCTGTGATTTGCCGGACAAGCCACAGGCGAAGGGTCTGCGAAGTTACCTGTGGACGGAAGACCGCCGACAACCAATCCAGTGGTCCTCCGAGCGGCGGGCCTGTCTGATGGAGGGCGACCCACCGGAGCCGGAGATGGTGCTAAAGGTCGTAGAAGAATTGCTGCGCGCTTCTTTCGACCTACCTTCGGCGGTTCCTGCCCGTTCCTATCCCCAGCGGCGTCAAATCGCCCTCCGGGAGGGAACCCTATACGTTGACGGTTCGCCGGTGCTGCTGCGGGCCGCAGGGGCCTACCAGTTGGACGCCTCTGACCAGTGGGCCCGTGATTTGGCCGGGTTTCGCCATCTGGGACTTAATGCAGTGGTGGCATACGTTCCCGTTGATTTGCCGCCCGCGCGGTTTGAGGAGTTCCTGAACCTCGCCCAGGACCAGGGAATGCTGGTCATCGTCTGGCTGAAGGGGCGCGGATATGTGCACCACTCGAGCCGCCCCTGGAAGGACGAATGGGTGCTGAAGTTCGTACCCTATCGAGAACATCCGGCCCTATTCGCCTGGCTGATTTCCGATGACACCGGCCCCCAGCACTTGTCGGTGCTGAAACGGCTGGCCAGCGTGATTCGACGCTATGACTCGGCCAATTTCATCACCGCCACCCTGTTGAGTTTGCGCCGGCCAGCAACGCTGAGCAAGTCCCAATGGGAAGAGTGGCGGCGGCTCCTCGACTATCCCACCACTTATCTTTATCCCCTCCAGAAGGGGAAGACCCTCGGAGGATATGAGGACATCCAGGGCGGCTTGGAGGATGTCCAACGGCTGGCCGAGAACACGCGACGGATTTGGGGGAAGAAGGTCTACTTCCACCAGTGGTGTCAGGCCCACATGCAAACTTTCGCCCAAAGGGCCGTCGAATTGGCAGGTGCGGGCATACTCTTGCCCTCTCCTGAACAGCAGCGTCTGCTGACTTACATGACCATTGCTTCCGGCACCGCTGGCCTCCTCTACTTCTATGCGGGAGCGTTGAGCGAGGAACAATTGGGATTGGGGCGCCGGAGTGAGATTGGCCTCGTCTGGCGGGAATTGGCTCTGGTGGAGGATTTGCTGACCACTGGGGAACGACGACAGGCAAAGACCAACCAGAGCAGCGTCGAAGCGGTGGCTTTTGCGAAAGGTGCGGAGGCCGCCGTGCTTCTCATTCGACACCACCGGCAGGACAACCGTTACGTAGCAGACCACCCGCTGCTGAAGGTGGAGGTGGAACTCGAACTGCCTCCTTCAGCCGGAGCCAAAGTGTACCGATTGGGCTACCCTGACCTGGCAGAATTGAAGGCCTTCAGGCGCAGTCGAGGCCGCTTGGGGGTGACCGTACCCGATTTTGACCTGACCGACCTCCTGCTGGTGACCTCTGAGGCCCAGCGGTTGCAGAGGGTACAGCAACGTCTGGAGGAGGAAAGAGGAGCAGCCGCGCGGTTGGCCCTTGACGCTCTGCGCGACAAACGCGCCAAGACTGAAGCCGTAGCCCAATTGGTGGGCGATTGGGCCGATGCCCGGGTTAGAACCCTGCTCGGGCAAGGCCAGGAACTCCACCGGGAGGCACAGGCGAAACTGGCAGAGGGAGACATCGCGGCTTCTTTCGTCCTGAGCCGGCAGGGCCTACGAATTTACCGCGAAGTTCAGCGGCGACTGATGGAAAGGGCAGAGGATTTCGTTCGGGAGCGAAAACTCCCGCTCGAGGCGGTGCGGCTGACGAACATAGTGTTCTCCCTGCCCGCCCTTTACGCCCGGTACGTAGTAAAGCGGGCCTGGAGGCCCGGCGAACTCAGAGAAGCAGTGCGAGAGCGGCTAAAATAGCCTCACTTTGCCCTCCGCAATCGCGCCATTGGGCAAATCGCGCCCCTATTGGGTTAGCGGAGAAACTGGTATCTGCCGAGGATAAGCCGGCTGAAAGCCAAAAGGAGGGACTCATGGCGGAACTCAAAATTGCGGTCATGCTCAGCAACCTGAAGATGGACCCCTATGAGGGAATGAAGGTGGTGGCTGACCTGGGCGTGCCGGGGGTGCACCTTAGCGCCACTGGCCCCTTCAGCCCGGACAACCTGGGCCGCGCCGGCCGGAAGAAGTTGGTGGAACACCTGCGCTCGTTGGGCCTGGAAATCTCCGCCATATCGGCCTGGGGCGGACGGGTGGACTTAGGCGAGGCGGAGAAACACCCAGAGAACATCGCTTGGGCCAAAAAACTTTTGGAGTTGAGCGTGGACTTAGAGGCCCCTATTTGGCAGGCCCACGTGGGCGTTATGCCCCACGATACTAACCATCCCCGCTGGCAAGCGTTTGTAGATGCTTGCGGAGAAATTGCGGCCTACGGGGAACAAGTGGGGGCTTGTTTGGCCATTGAAACGGGCCCGGAGCCGCCCCCAGTTCTCAAGCGACTCCTGGACACCATTGCCAGTCCTGGGCTCCGGGTCAACTACGACCCGGCAAACCTCATCCTTTGGCCCCCTGCTCTGGCCCAGCGGGCCGGTCAGCCCTATGACAAAGAAACGGCCCTGCGCGAGTACCAGCCCGTTGAGGGAGTGAAAATCCTCGGCCCGTACATCGTCCACACTCACGCCAAAGATGCCCTGGTAGATGAGGACGGAGTGCGGCACGAAGTACCTTTGGGCCAGGGATGGATAGATTGGCCCCGGTACGTGCAACTGTTGAGGGAGGCCGGTTACGACGGCTATTTGGCCATCGAACGGGAGACTGGAGACGACCCAGTGGGCGACATCACCCGCGCGGTGGAGTTCCTGCGCACGCTGGGCCGATGATTGGCATCGAACCTGCCAGAGATGTTCGGCCAGGCAGAGACCCTGCATCTCACTGAGTACCGCCTGGACCACGACCACACCAACCCCTACACGGACTACGTGCTGAAGGGAAAGGACTCCCAAGGCGGCCAGTACAATTTGGGGACGGGAGAGTTGGAAGTTCTCCCCGAGGAGACCCTAACAGTACACCGCGGAGGGGCGACGGTCCAATTAGAACTGCCCAACCTAAGTGGGGCCTTGGTGGAGGTGGAATTCCGAGTGCAAACTCTTAATCCTCACTTGAATCGGCGACCGGACACTTTCAGGTAAAACCACCCTGCCAGCAGCAGGAAAGCCGCCAGGGAACCCACGTCTGCCAGTCCGCCCATCCAGCCACCTTCCAACCGGGCGGACCACCACCGTTGCACGGTGGGAATGCCCAACAGCAGCGCTATAAGGACACCCATCAGGGCATCGCCCGCCACCAGGCCGGAACTGAGGAGAAGATTGCGCTCCTCCCTTTCCGCCTGCCCATCGTCAGTCGGCCCCCGGCGCAGCCAGCCGGAGAGCCACCCTCCCAAAAGGATGGGCGTGCTCAGGGCGAAGGGTAGGTAGAGGCCAATGGCAAAGGGCAGCGAGGCCACGCCTAAGAGTTCCACCCCCAGCGCCAGCAGCAGGCCCAGCCCCACAAAGAGCCAAGGCATAGTACCTTCCATGACCCCACGCGCCACCGTCGCCATCAGCGTAGCCTGGGGAGCGGGCAGGGCCTGACTGCCGATGACGAAGGTCCGATGCAGTAGTTGCAGCGTACCGGCCATGAAGAGGGCCGGAATGGCAACTCCGACAAACTCAGCAATCTGCTGCCACTTCGGCGTGGCTCCCACCAGGAAACCGGTCTTCAAATCCTGGGAGGCGTCTCCCGCCATGCAAATGGCGATGCAGACCACCGCGGCTACCGTCAGAGCAGCCACCGTGCCTTCGGTGCCCGTGCGGCCCAGAATGCGGAAGAGAAGGGCGGCAACCAGCAGGGTGGCGATGGTCATGCCCGATACCGGAGAGGAGGAACTCCCCACGAGGCCCACAATCCGCGCAGCGACGGCGACGAAAAGGAAACCGAAGACCACGACTACCAACGACCCCACAAAACCTAAGTGTACCCCCGGCAAGACCCAGACTCCCACCGCTAACAGCAAGGAGCCTACGAAGACGAAAGGAAGCGGCAGGTCCGCTTCCGTCCGCAGGATGAGCAAGTCCTCTGAGCGCCGCCGCAGGGCCTGCCAGCCCCCCCTCAGGGAACTGACAATGGCCGGCAGGGCCCGCAGCAGACTGACCAATCCCCCCATCGCCACCGCTCCAACGCCGATGTATTTGATGTAGAAACGGCGCAGTTCCCCCGGCCCCATCTGGCTCAGGGGCAGGTCGGCGGGCGGAAGGATGAGTTCCGGCGCCAGGCGACCCACATAGGCCAGCAACGGGGCCAGAACCAGATAGCCAATTACGGCCCCGGAAAAGAGCACGGCCGCAATGCGCGGTCCAATGAGGGCTCCCACGCCCAGCAGGGCAGGCGTGCCGCTCAGGCCTACTGCACCCCCCGGCAGGCCGGGCACCGCAGCGGAGAGGTTTTCCTTCCAGAGCCGCAGGCCCATCATCAGGAACTTGTAGAGGCCCCCGCTGAGCACCCCTTCAAACACTTGCCGCGCTTTGGCCCCGCCTTCGTCCCCGGCCATAAGAATTTCCGCGCAGGCGGTGCCCTCCGGGAAGGGGAGACGTCCATGTTCTTCGGCCATTAGATAGTGCCGCAGGGGAATCATCATCAGAATCCCCAGAAATCCGCCCAGAAAGCAGAGCAGGATTATCTGCCAGGTGGGCGGACTGAGGCCCAGAAGGAGAAAAGCGGGAAGGGTAAAGATAACCCCAGCCGCCAGGCCCTCCCCCGAAGAGCCAATGGTCTGAGCGAGGTTGTTTTCCAGAATCGTGCCCCGCTTCAGCAGGCCACGCAGAATCGCCATCGAAATAACCGCGGCCGGAATGGACGCGCTGACCGTCATGCCCACCCGCAGGCCCAAGTAGGCGTTGGCCACCCCAAACACCGCCCCCAAGACCGCCCCCAGCACCACCGCTATCAGGGTGAACTCCGGTGGTGACTGCTCCGGCGGGATGTAGGGCTGGAACGTCTGTTTTGCCTCTGCTTCGGATTTTCGCGGTTCCATGGCTCCCTAACGGCTGCCATAGGCAATGGGGCAATTAGGCAATCTTCCCCGTACTGGAGGTGGAAGTGACAGCCCTCCCTCCGTGTAGTTCCGGGGCTAACTGCATATCTGAGTTTTGCCTCCCGGCTCAGGGATGGAAGATAATCCGGTACAACTCGGGACGGCGCATGGAGAAGATGGCTTCTCGGAGGTCGCGCTGCACTGCGGGCCGCCGGTCGCTTGGGTACTGGGGCAAATGGCCACCAATTTTGACCGGCGTCCATTCCTGCACGAAGCAGGCCGGGCGGCGGCATGGCCCAAACTCAAGGAGGTACAGCGGCTTGAACCACCCAATGTGATGTCTCTCACTCCTCATCGGTCACGTCGCCCTGCAAGGTTATGGGCCGGGGCTTGACCGTAGGCCGGTGGAGGATGGGTCGGGCCGTCGGCTGAAGGGTGCGGGGTGGACGCTTCAGGTGAAAGTCACTCAGCAACTCCTGCAGCACCCGGCCCTCGTTTTGGGCTGGCGGGTCAAGGCCCAGCAGATAGGCCAGCGTGGGAGCCACGTCCGTGGCGCAAATTCTCACCTGCTCCCCTTTCGGCAGTTGCATCCCCGCTCGCACTCCCGGTCCGGCCAGCAGCAGGACTCCCATCACCGAAGCCACCTCTGTTTCGTAGGTGGGAATCATCGGCCCATGGTTGCCACCCCCACAGGGGAAGACTACCCGCTCCTCGCCCATTCGCAGCACCTCCGGCCCGGACCAGCGGTAGCCGCCGGCGTAGCAGAAGACCAAATCCCCGATGTAATCCCCCCACAGGCCCACCATAGGGGCATCCTCGCGGGACAACACGAAGGCGAAAACATGCTCGCCCGTCTCCGGGTCTTTCACCTCCCGCATGGCAGCCAGCACCTCCGCCCGCAGGGAAAGGTACTCCTTCGGCGGAACTATGCCCCCCTCATCCCGCCCCTGCAGGTTAATCCACAGGTGGTTCTGGGCGAAGAAGACCTTGCTTCGCGTCCAATCCACACCGCGGCCATCCGCGGTTACCGCCACCCAACCGCGCCGCTTGAACAGGTTTACCAAGGACACGGCCTTTTTGTTGGCCGGCATTCCGTGGTCGGAGGCCACGGCGAAGACCGTTTTGCCGTCGTCGAACAGTTGGAGGAAGGCCCCTACGAAGCGGTCAGCCGCACGGTAGTAGTTGCGCAGAATGGCCCAGTTTTCCTCCACCTGCTGCGGGTCGTAATCCGTTCCCGTGGGGTCTATCCGTCCCATGAACCGATGGCCCACCACGTCCAGGGGGTGCCAGTGCAACACCAACAGGATGGCTCCCGTCTCTTCCATGGCCATTTGAGCCGCCCGCGACCACCACTCGGCCTCTGCGGCCATCACCTCGTCCACCGTCTCCCAGTCCAACCAGCCGCGGCAATGGAGCACGCTGGACATTCCGGCATGGAGGTAGGGGCCCAGTTCCGCCATTAGTCGTCGTCCCAGGGTCGGGTCAGAGCAAAGCCGCCCGTCGGTGGGGAAAGCGTCACTGCGGTAGAGGCGCAGCCGTTGGCCGTCGGGGGAAAGTTCCACCAGTTTGAACCTAAATGCTCCCTCTGCCTCCCCCTGGTCAGCGGTGTGGAAAGGGGCACGCACCCAATCGCTCCACTGGCCCACGGCTAAGGTAGCAATGGGATTCGCCGCGTCCTTGGTGGGAGCAATCAGGAGCGTATCGTAAGTTTCATTTGGGCCCCACACCAGCGCGTAGTAGGTGGGCCCGGTGCCTTCCGTGGCCGTCACGATGGGCAGTTGTGCCTCCAACGGTGGTCGGCGGGAAGGAGGCAAGTTCGTCCAACCATTGGCGGGAACGAGGACAATGGGGTCGGTGGTGTCCAACTGGGGACAGTTGTGATAGACCGTGGGAGGAGCCAGGTCGAAATAGGACCGCGCGGGCTGGAACAGCCACTCGATAAACACTGCGGCTTGGGTGGTCGGCGGGTAGCCGGCGTAGTTCATCACCACGCTGCGCTTACCGGCCCGGGCGGCCGTCTCCCACAAATACTCGGCCCGACACAGACCGGCGTTAAATGCTTCCCGCGGATGATATTCCCAGACCGGCTCGCCGGGCAGGGGAGAGCCCCATTGGACTACGCCGTGGGTGCCC
>DTZQ01000240.1 GCA_012961305.1 Armatimonadota bacterium
AAACTCTGGGCTACCTTTACCAAACAAACTGAAGTTGGTTCCGTCGGTTTCCAACCGACTGGGTAACGGTAGCCCCAGATTTCAATCTGGGGCAGGTCTAAGGGGCGAATTTAACATTGTCCAAATGTCAAGTCAGCAATCCAGTTCCACATTCAAGGTTGCGGCTTTGGCCGCGGGGTTGATTTTTCTGGAGGCAAGGGTAATGTCCACCGAAATCCAGTATTTGCCCGCTCGGGCAGTCACCACGGGCCCCAACCACCATTTCTTCGGCTACTATGACAAGTCCCCCTGGGACGCTACCGGCCGCTATCTGTTGGCCCTGGAGACGACCTTTATCGACCGGCCGCCGGCGCCCGAGGACGTGGCGACCATTGGCCTGATTGACCTGCAAGAGGGCTGCCGTTTCAGGCCGCTGGCCCAGACGCACGCCTGGAACTGGCAGCAGGGCACCATGCTCCAGTGGTTGCCCAGCGCGCCCGACCGGCTCATCATCTACAACGACCGTCAGGAGGGGCGTTTCGTTTCGGTCATCCGCGACATCCACACCGGCGAGACGCGCAGGCTGCCCCTGCCCGTCTATGCGGTGAGCCACGACGGACGTTCGGCGGTGACCCTCAACTTCGCCCGGGTGGCCCGCACCCGCCCCGGCTACGGATACGTGGGCCTGCCCGACCCCTGGGCCGAAGAGGGTGCGCCGGAGGAGGACGGCATCTACTGGATGGACCTGACCACCGGCGAGCATCGGTTGATAATTTCCCTGGCCCAGATGGCCGCCTTTCGCCCCCGTCCGGACATGAAGGGGGCGGTGCACTGGTTCAATCACCTGCTCTTCAGTCCGGACGACCGCCGGTTCATCTTCCTGCACCGCTGGTCACCCCAGGTGGGCAAGCCTTGGAAGACCCGCCTGTTCACCGCCACCCCCCCGTCCCCCGCAAACGAGGGGCAGGGGGGCAGTGACATTTACTTGGTGGCTGATGACGACCTGGTTTCGCACTTCGACTGGCGCGACCCGACCCATATCTTAGCCTGGGCCCGCAAGAAGGGCCTGGGCGATTACTACTTCCTGTTCACCGACCGCAGCGTGGAGTTCCAAATCATTGGCAAAGGCATTCTGACCACCGATGGCCACTGCTCCTACTCGCCCGACCGGCGCTGGATTCTTACCGACACCTACCCCGACCGGGAGCACCGACGCACGCTGCTGCTCTATCAGCCGGAGACCGGGCGGCGGGTGGACATTGGCCGTTTCTACTCTCCTCCGGAACTGCGGGGCGAAATTCGCTGTGATTTACATCCGCGCTGGAGCCGCGACGGGCGGAAGGTGTGCATTGATTCGGCCCACGAGGGCCACCGGCAGATGTACGTCTTAGACGTCAGCGCCATCGTGGGGGAATAGAGATGAGTTTCCCAGCGCAGGCGCGAAATTGGGAAACCTCGCGCAACGGGAGCAGAGGCTTTGTTGGGCGGGATTTCCCCGCCTCGCTTCCATCATTAGGACCTAACTCTCGCTGAGCACCATTGGTCCCCAGGGAACAAGGGCCACGGTGGGATATTGGTTGAAGATTACATCATCCGTCAGATGAGCCCATTGCCACATCTCTTGGATTAACCTCTGCTTGACCGATTCGTATTCCGCCTCAGCAGCCAGGTTTTCCATCTCCCAGGGGTCTCTCTGCAGGTCGTACAGTTCGTCGAAGTCGAAACCGTTAAATACGTACTTATATCGTTTGTCCCGGACAATCCTCTGGGTGTAGTAATATTCTGTGCCGCAGAACTGGCCGAAGAAGGTCTGGGGCCAATCTTCCGGCACCACTCCCTCGAAGAGGGGAAGGAGCGAGCGGCCGTGGAAGGGTTGGGGCGGGGAAACGCCGGCCAAATCGCAAATGGTCGGTGCCCAGTCACAAAGGGTGACGAACTCGGAACTCACCCGTCCCGGTCGCTCTATCCCCGCGGGCCACCTGACGACCATGGGGATGCGGTAACTCTCCTCAAAGGGAAGCACCCCCTTCAGGAACAATCCATGTCCTCCAACCTGGTCCCCGTGGTCGGAGGTAAAGAGCACCAGAGTGTTTTCGGCCTCCCCTTCCTCCTCCAGGGCGTCCAGAATCATCCCCACCACCTCATCGTTCATCGTGCACAGCCCCCAATAATGCGCTATCGCTTCCCTGACCTCCTCCTCGCTGAGTTGCGACCAGAGTTGATGGCGCAATCGGCGGTAGATGGCGGGTTTGTCCTCCAGCGGGTCGTGATAGTTCTCTGGGAGCGGAATCTCATCCGGGTCGTACATGCTCGCGTAGGGCTCGACGACGAAATAGGGGTCGTGTATTTCGGTCAGGCCAACGTATATGACCCAGGGCTCCCGTTTCCGCGACAGCCTTTTGACCTCCTCCACGGCCATCCGACCCCGCTTGAAATCCATCATGTCCTCCAGCCGGCCGGGCCGCTGACCGTAGAGGACGTAATCGGGCCAGCCCTTCCTCCTGATTACCCCCCGCGCGGGCAACTTCTCCCGTTCCCTCATTGCCCGGTCTCGGTCCCTGTGGCCCGGACTGGGGGCGGTCAGCGGCCCCAAGCCGCTCCCCTGAACTTCGTGCCAGCCGTAGGCGGCGGGGCCTTTCTCGCCGGAGACGTGCCACTTGCCGATGTAGGAGAGATTATAGCCGAATTCCCGGAGAAATTCCGAAAACAGCCTCACCCCCTCAAACAGGTCGGCATGTATGACCGGTATAGAGTGGTAGTTGTTGTACATGCCGTGGACGGTGGGATATAGTCCGCTGAGGAAGGAAGCCCTTGCGGGAGCGCAGAGGGCTGTGGGGGTATAGGCCAACTCGAACCGTATCCCCTCACCCGCCAGCCGCTCTTTGACCTGGGGCATGCGGCACGGACAATCCGGGTCTACCGTCCGTCCCTGCTGGTGCTCCGTCATGATAATCAGGATGTTAGGTCTTTGAGCCATTTTTCCCTCGTCATTTGGCATTTGCTGGATGAGGTGCTCTCGTTGCTGCCAATGGACTCGCTCCTTCATTCGTCCTTTTCAGCACCCATGAGTTCCTCTGCCCTACAGTCCGCCAAACTCGACCCGGAGCAGGTCATGGGTGAGCATCCCTTACCCAACCTCCCTGAGAACCTCCGCGACCTCCCTTCTTCCCCCCGCCCGCGGAGGGAAAGAGGGAGGGCAGCGCCGGGTCGTTCGTTCGCTCCAGGTGCTCCCTCAGTTGGGCGGCCAATTGGCGGAAGGTAGCCGCCTGGGCCGGGTCGTCGGCCAAGTTGTGCATCTCGTAGGGGTCTTCGGTGAGGTGGTAGAGTTCGCGATAGCCCGACCCGTAGAGGCACAGTTTCCATTCGCGGGTGCGAATCATGCGACCACAACTGCCGCCCCTCGGATTGCCGCGCTGGCCGAAGATAGGACGGCCATCGTCCGGCTGGCCTTCGAGGAAGGGACGCAGGCTGCGCCCGTGCACATCGGGGAGCGGCTCCGCGCCGACCAAATCCAAAATCGTCGGAGCCAGGTCTATCGAGGAGGCGAAGGCGTTCGTCACTCGCCCCGCTGGAATGAGACCCGGCAGCCGTATCAGCAGCGGCACGCGGACGATTTCCTCATAGAACGCGCCGACCGATTTGCCCATCATCCCGTGCGCCCCCTGCATGTCGCCGTGGTCGCTGGTGAAGAGGACTAAGGTGCGGTCGGCCAGGCCCAGGTCTTCGAGGGCGTTCAGAATGCGCCCCATGCACCAGTCCATCATCGTGACCTGGGCGTAGTAGCAGCGCAGATACTCGCGCACATTCTCCTCGCCCAGCAACTTCACCATCCGTGCCGGCTGGGAGGAGGCCCACACCGCGGGCCGGTCGAGCCAACTAAGGGGCAACTCAAACTGGTCGGGGTCGTACAGGTCGTAGAAACGGGCGGGCGCGACCCAGAAGGCATGGGGCGGGCTGACCGAATAGGTGATGGCGAACGGCTCGTTGCGATGCCGCTTCAACAGTTCGATGCAGTAGTCCGCCAGCACCGATTCGAAATGGTACTCTGGCTTGAGGCGCGAGCGACCGATGATGCTCAAATCCTGCGGACTGCGGCGCTTTTCGTCCTTCCAGATGTTGTGCACCGCGGCCATGGCGGCGGTGAAATACACGTTGCCGATGAGGACCTCCCCCTCCCGCGGGCCAGGGTCGTAGGCCGCCGGGCCAGCCTCCCTTCGCCGCTGGTTCGTCAGTTGCCGGGGCCGAGTGATGTCCTTCTGCCCTTCGGGGAAACAGGTCAACTCCGCGGGGTCGCCCAGATGCCACTTGCCCAACTGGTGACAGCGATAGCCCCGTGCTGCCAACTGATGTTGGTAAATGCGCCGGGGCTCCCGGAAACGGGCCGGGTCGGTGCGCTTGCCGTCGCCACCTTTGATGTTCCGCCACACGCCGATGCTGTGGGGATAGCGGCCCGTCACGATGGCCGCCCGCGTCGGCGAGCAATAGGGCGTGACGCAAAAGGCGTGGGTGAAGCGTACGCCCTCCGCAGCCACCTGGTCGAGGTTCGGCGTCTTGACCAGAGGATTGCCCGCACAACCTAAGACGGCGTGATGGTGCTGGTCCGTCATGAGGAAAAGGAGGTTGATGGGTGGCTCATCGCTCCTCCCCGAACGGCTGGTGAAGACCGAGGCAGCCACCGCGCCGCCCAGAGTGCGCAGAAACTCACGGCGAGTCAACTTGCCCATGACGTTGCCTCCGGCCTTGGGTTTGTCTATCGTATCCTTGCCTAAGTCTAAATCCGCGAGGCGCCGCTGACTCTGCGCTGCCACATGGGCCGCGCTGCGCCGCACCCGCTCCGATACCTGTACAGTGACCTGTTCGTCCATGCGTTTCCTAATCAAACATCAGGTTTTGTAGCCGCGGGCTTCAGCCTGCGTCCTTTGACTTCCTGCTCAATTATACTACATCCTCCGGTTCGCCGTCAAGGAAAAATTAACTTGACAGGAACGTCAAATCATGTTACTCTCGGCCGGAAGACGCGGGGTATGTTGGAACCTGCCCCTACGGCGGTCGTAATTGTAGCGCCTAATCTGTTGTGGCGCTCCGGGGCGCGGGAGGTGAACCGAAATGCGCTTGGTCATTTGGCTGGCGGTCGTGGTGGCTGCGGTTTGTACCTGGGTTGGTGCTGGCGAACGCCAACGACGGAGAGTTGAGGCCAGGAGCGAGGTGCAATCGTCAACTGCCGGGCAGAAGGCTGGGCCCGGGCGCCGGCGTCTCATCTTCAACGACGATGGTGATGACGTCTGGAATGAGCAGGCTTCCACCCCTGAGGGCTTCTTGAGCGTTCGTATCGCGCCGCTCGCTGGCACGCACGTGGAGGCCATATTCTACTGCACGACGGAGAGTTTCAACCTCTACACCCACCAGAGCAGCGTGGCGGAGTTGTTTACCGTCAGAAGTGGTCCCTTCGCCCACAACAACGTGGAGACGCTCATCAAGCAGGGGCGCGATTGCCTGCAAATCGTGATTGATTTCTGCCATGAGAGGGGAATGGAAGCGTTCTGGTCGCTGCGCGTGAACGACATCCATGACAGTTTCACCCCGCAGTTGCTCCCCCAGTTCAAGAAAGAACATCCCGAACACCTGATGGGCGAACCGGGGGACTGGGGCAAGTATCCCCCCACTTCGCCGAAGCGCTACTGGAGTTTTGTTGACTTCGAGCATTCTGAAATACGCGAGCGTACGTTCGCTTTCATCCGCGAGGTGGCGGAGCGTTACGACGTTGACGGGATTGAACTCGACTTCTGCCGCCATCCCGTCTTCTTCCGGCCGACCCTGGAGGGCCGTCCGGTGGAAAAGCGCCATTGCGAAATGATGACCGACCTAATGCGGCGGGTGCGCACCAGGGCGAAGGAGGTGAGCCGACGACGCAAGCGACCGTTGCTCATCGCGGCGCGGGTGCTGGGAACGGTTGAACTGTCCCTGAGCCGAGGCCTGGAGGTCGAAGCCTGGCTGCGCGAGGGACTGATTGACCTGCTGGTTGTAAGCGGCGGTTACTACCCGTTCTCAACGCCTTGGGAGGAGATGGTGCAACTGGCGCACCGGCACAACGTCTCGGTGTATGCCTGCTTGAGCCAATCGGCGATGCGGGAGGAGCGGGGGCGCCTTGAATGCTGGCGGGCGGCAGCGTTAAACGCCTGGAACTGCGGGGTGGACGGGATTTACCTGTTCAACTGTTTCGACCCCCACAGCCCGATATGGCGGGAGTTGGGCGACCCGGTCGAGTTGGCCTGTAAGGACAAGGTTTACTACCTCGACCGCTCGCTCGGCGCCGTAGGCTACTTAGGTGGCGACATTTCCCCGCGCCCCGATTTGCCGCCCGTGACGCTGCAGATGGGCAAGCCCGTTCCCCTTGCTCCGCTCATGATTGGCGACGATGTGGCCGCCGCCGCTGAGGAAGGCCGGCTGACGGGGTTGAAGTTGCGCCTGCAGTTCGAACAGGTGACCGGGGGTGACGAAATCGCGGTGGCCCTCAACGGTGATGAACTCCGGCTGACCAAGCCGCCCAAGGGTCTCACCGCGCGGCCGGGCACGCACTGGTTCGAGTATTACCCTCCGCCTGCGCTGCTCCGCAAAGGTGCCAACTCGCTCACCGTCACCCTGAAGAAGCACAGCGGCACCGCCGAAGAACTGAGGCTCAACAATGTCCAGTTGGAAATTCGCTACTGAGTTCGCCTGGCTGAGTTTGGCGCTGTTGGAGGCCCCATGCGCGGCGGCATTTTGCGTTTCGCTTCGCACGCCAGCGAGGCGCCAGAACTGGAACGCTACGCGGCTGAGCAACTGTGTGGTTACGCAGAATCCAGCGCAAGAAGGCCCCCTGCTTTAGCGGTGGGATGAATTGCACCTTGACAAATTTTAAGCATTCTGGTATAATTAAAATGCGATGCTTAAAACCTTTCGTCCCGGACTGGTGGAACGCTGGGGCGTGTGTCACGTGGGTTTTTGACCCCAAACTGGCATTGGGGGAAGGAAGAAAGTATCAAGCCCAATGGGAGCAGTGTGTTTGAGGCGTGGAAAGTGGGGTATTATGATAGCCTCCATCCTTAGGCATTTAGCGGGAAACCGTATCAATGGGGAATGCTATTTCTCCCTGTACCCTCTAACGGGGAGTGAGGTTAGTGAGTCCGGCAGGCTAAGGCCAGGATGCGGGGGTAGGTACGGGATGGTTCCTACTGCCGTAATAGACGACTGGATAGAAAGGAGCAGACTTGCCGCCTAACCCGACGCCCGCTGTCCTGCCTCTGGACCCTCAGGAAGCGGGCGTTTTTATTTGTCCGGTGGCGGTTGGGAACTAAGGCTATGGATGGACAAGTGCTGGTGTTGAATCAGAACTACGAACCGCTGAACATCACCAGCCTGCGGCGGGCGATTATTCTGCTGCATTTGGGCAAAGCGGAAGTAGTGGAAACGGACAACCGGCTTTTGCACTCGGAGAAAATGGTCATCTCCGCCCCCTCCGTAGTGCGCCTGGCCTACTACGTCAAGCGGCCTGTACCCAAACTGCACATCTCCCGCAAGAGCATTATGGCCCGGGATAACCATACCTGTCAGTACTGCGGCCGCCGAGACGGGGCCATGACCTTAGACCACGTCATTCCCAAAGTGCGGGGGGGCACCGACGACTGGACTAACCTGGTCTGCTGCTGCATTCCCTGCAACAACCGAAAGGGCAACCGTACTCCCGAAGAAGCGGGGATGAAACTGCTTTGCCAGCCCCAGCGCCCGCGATATGTCCCCTACATCAGTTTCCCCAAGTTCCTGGCCGCCTGCCGTCAGGAGAAGTGGAGAACCTACCTCATCCCCTATGCCAAGGGGTTAGAGGTGTGAGGGGTGAGGGAGAGGTGGATACCGGCGGCTTGGCAATCCCGACTGACCCTTCACGAGTACAATTCCAGTAGGCCCGCCTCCTCCATTTCAGCGAGGAAAGCCTGCCGTTCCTCCCCCGTGAGGGGCCTTAAAGGACGGCGGACGGGACCACAGGGCACCCCTAAAAGTTGCATGAGTTCCTTGGCCGCGGGCAAACCCCGATAGCGTTCCATAATGCGGATAAACCCGTTGGCCCGAAACTGGCACCTTTGAGCCGTCGTCCAATCCCCCGCTCGATAGGCCGCGTACAGTTTCAAGAACAGCGGGGCCAGGAAGTTGTAAGTTGAGCCCACCGCGCCCACCGCACCCATGATTTGGGCAGGCAGGCACATTTCGTCAAATCCGGAAAGTACCTCCAGCCTTCCGCCGGAGAGGTCAATGAGGTTGCGCATCACGTACAGGTCTGGGTCAGTAAACTTGAGGCCGACCAAATGGGGCACGGTCAGCAGGGCATCCAGCAGGCCCGGATGGAGCGTAATCCCGGTCAGCGCGGGGTAATAATACATGTACAGGGGCAAATCGGTGGCCTGACCGATAAGCCGATAGTGTTCCACCATCGCTTGCTCGTCCACCTGGAAGAAAAAAGGCGGCACGCTACTCACCGCCTCTGCTCCTAAGCGAGCCGCATGTTTCGCCAACCGCACCGCGTCCCTGGTCGCCACTGCCCCCACGTGCACAATAACTGGCACCTGTCCGGCGACTTCCGTCAGGACAATCTCCGCCACCTGTTCCCGCTCCTGCGGGGAAAGCAAAACTCCCTCCCCCGTTGAACCGCAGATGAACAATCCGTGCACTCCTTGCTCTAAGACGAAGGCAGTCAACTGCCGTAACCGCTGCGGCGAGACCTCTCCTTCGTCGTCGAAAGGGGTAAACAAGGCCGGTAAAATGCCTCCGATGTCAGCCATGATTCGCTTCCTTTCCTTCCGAAGTAACCGTCCCCGTCGCTGCCTTTTACTGCAAAGGATGCCAAGTTCGCCCCCCTGCTCCCCACAAACGAAGGATAGGGGGGGCAGAGGAAATCTGGCTTATCGCTTTACACCCCCAAGTTTCCAGCCGGTCAATGATAGCGGCCCCTACCGCATCGCCCCAGACGTTGACCGTGGCTCCCAGGGGCAGGACGAAACTGGCCGTGCGGTGGGAAACCCGGTTGTTCTCCGCCACGCATTCCATAGTCAGGGGTAGGGTCGCCGAACTGGAGGCGGTGGAAAAAGCGGTGGTCAGGGTGGGCAACACCCCCGTCAGATAGGCGGCCACGGAGCGGCGGGCCAGGAACCGAAGGAGAAGGGGCAGGGTAACACAGCCGTGCAAGAGCAGACCGACGATTACGGTGAGGGCATATTTGCCCAATTTGTACAGTTCCGGCCCAAAGCCCACCCAGCCTCTGGCTTTACCCAACCGCATGGCCAGTAGGGCAAAAATCCCCACAGGGGCTTGGAAGCGCCCGCTCGGTTCACCTCTGCCGCTTGCCTCATTGGTCCGGGTCTTCGGCCTCCTTCTCCTCGATGATGTCCGCACTGAAGGCCCGAATTTCCGCCCCGCGCTGCCAGGCATCGGGGGGCAATCCGGCCTTACGACAGGTCTGGCGCAGGAACTCCTCCCGGTTCCAACCCCACTCTACGGCCACCTGCGGCAGCAGCAAGCCCGCCCGTCCGCCCTGCCGAACGTGCAACCCATGCACCCCAATGACGATGTCGTTGACGTCAGTCACTTCCACGAACGGGGTGAGAACCGAAATTTCGATTTCGATGTCCTCCAGTTCCTCCGGGGTCACCGGCAGGAAGCGGGGGTCGCGCAGGGCCGCTGCTCCCGCCATTTCGATGACCGTTTCGTAGAGGGGCCGTTCCGTTTCCAGGGTTCCGATACAACCGCGCAGTTGCCCCTGCTCGCGCAAGGTAACGAACGCGCCTCGGGGTTCCAAAAGTTCCGGCTGGGTGATTTCCGGGCGCGGCGGGGGCTCCCCCAAGACATAGGCCTGCAAGGCTTGCCGGGCTAATTTCACCAACTCCCGCCGAGCCCCCGGCGAAAGCGGCTTCTCAATGCGGGGCAGTGCTGTACTCATGGCTATCTCCTCCCTTGCCTTAATTCGCTGCTCCCCAGCCTTTTCCTCCTTCTCCTTTTTCCAGCCTCTCCAAGTACTCCCGCAGGCGTTTCTGAGCCGCCTCCGAAAGCAAAGTTTCGCCCAGGTAATGCTCCAAATGGGCCCGGGCGCGCGGCGGGGTGAGTTCCTCCACCCGCTCACCAATGGCCTTTTGCAGGGCGGCTATTACTTGCGGGTGGGCCTGCAGATAGTCCACGCATTCCTGCACATCGTGGCCCAACAGGGTTTCCCGCTCCAGACCTCCCACTGGGGGCAGGATGTACACTTGGGCCCTGGTCGGTGGAGGGATACCCCTTTTTCTTCCCCTCGCTTGGGAGGGGGGTTGGGAACGCAGCCGTTCGCGGGCCAAATCCAGGCCCCGGGAGACCAGTTGGGGCAGCGATTTAGGGTCGGGCGTGGCGGTGCTGGGCACCTCTAACTCCCGCCGCTCCACCAAGCCAAAGGCCAACCCCACCACCAGGGCCCGATGTAGTTCTGGGTTCAGGCTGATGAGGGATTCCGGCATGAAATCCGGCAGGAGCAGATACTCACCCCGCGTGTGCAAAGGCGTTTCGCCCTGGGTGCGCAGTCGCTCGTAGCGGTCTCGGTAGCCACCTATCATGGCCAGCGCGTACAGGGGCAAGGCGTTTTTCGTCCGCAGGGCAACGATGCGTTCGCGCTCCTCCGTCTCCACTACCACCGTGGAACGACGCAGTTCCTCAGCCAGCCGGGCCAGGGCCGAGCGATTGGGCTGGCTCAGTCCCAAGAGGTCCAGCGCCAATACTTGACCGGCCCCGCGCAGGTGTACGTCGGTGAAACGCAGGAGGGGACTGGCCGCGCTGTACAACTGTTCCAACCTCTGCAAGGGCGGGAGGTGCTCCGCCTGG
>DTZQ01000241.1 GCA_012961305.1 Armatimonadota bacterium
CGTGGCCGAATTTTATGCCCGCATCTTCTTCCGCAACGCAGTCAATGGCGGGTACCTACTGCCCTTCGAGACGGAACAGCGCCTGTGTGACCTACTGCGCACCGGCGACGAAGTGGAAATTAACGTGCCCCAGCACCGACTCACCAACCGTACCACCGGCGAAACTTACCCCCTCAAACCGCTGGGAGACATAATGCCCATCCTCGAAGCCGGAGGGCTTTTCGCCTACGCCCGCCGCCGGGGAATGCTTTAATTTCGCCTGCAGGCTGAAGGTGAGCATTCAGCAGTCAACCACCCGGGCTTAAAGGACTGAGCGCTGAGCAGTTACGTCGAGTTAATCACCAGGCTGAGGATTACAATACGCAATGGGCCATAGCCTTAGGAAGGAGGTCTCAAAGTGAAGGGAAAGTACTTTCTCCTGGGACTGGCCCTGGCCGGTTCCCTGACCCTCAGGCCAGCCTCGGCCCAGAGAGTACCAGGGCCTAAATTCGCGAATCGTTTGCCAAAGCAGGGCTTTTGCCCTCCAAAATGGGGCAATACTTTCTCGGGGGAGGAAATGAGTGAATCTGTGAGGCATAACCTCGACCCTAAGCCGGGCCCGACCCAGAAGCCGTATTCTCCGGCCGACCATCAAGTAGTGGAAATCACCCCGCCACCGTTCATCTGGGTGCCTTTTGAGCGTAAGGCCGTTTATGCCCTTCAGGTGTCGCGGTCGGAGGAGTTTCCTGAGGACGACACTTATACCTTTCGCCACCTCAGGCGCTCCGGGTACGTTCCTAAGGAGACCCTGCCGCCGGGGCGGTGGTTCTGGCGCTACGGGGTGGAGACGGCGAAAGGGCCGGTGTACGGACGGCCCCGCCCCTTTACCATTCCCGCAGACGCCCGCCCGTTTCCCTTTCCCGACTTGGACCAAGTGGTCAAGCGGGTGCCCAAGGAACGCCCCCGCCTCTTCTTCCCCGGAGAACGCCTGGCCAAGGTTCGCCAGTTGGCTCGGGGCGAGTTGAGGTCGGCCATCGAAGGGCTCGTACGCTCCTGCGAAAGGGTCATCGGTGAGGAGTTGGTGGCAGAACCCCCCGTGCCCCAAAGTGGGCCAGAACGGGTGCACGTGATGCGGACGACTCGTCCGCCCATGGATGCCATGGAGCGCTGCGCGCTGGCGTATCTCATTACCGGCGACCCGCGGTTCGGCCAGGAAGCGAAGCGGCGGCTGTTACACTTCTTTTCCTGGGACCCCGAAGGGCCGACCGGCCTCTTCGGCTACGACGAACCCGCCATGTGGATGATGATGCGCGGCACGCGAGCCTACGATTGGACCTACCACCTTTTCACCCCCGAAGAGCGGGGGAAAATTGAGGCCAACATGAAGGTACGGGCGCGCCAGTTTTTAACCCTGCTGCAGCGCATGCCCTTCGAGAGCAATCCCTACTCCAGTCACCCCGGACGGCTGCCGGGCTTCTTGGGCGAGTGTGCCCTGTCCTTCATCCACGAGTGGCCCGAGGCGAAGGAGTGGCTGGAGTACGCCACTCTGCTGTACTACACTTCCTACCCTGCCTGGGGCGGCGACGATGGCGGCTGGCAGGAGGGACCGGGCTACTGGAGTGCCTACATGAGTTTCGCCCTCCACTTTGTGGTGGCCCTGCGGGAGGCCACCGGGGTGGACCTCATGCAGAAGCCCTTCTTCCGCAACACGCCCTACTATGCCCTCTACACCGCTACGCCCTACCACGAGCACCGTCCCTTCGGCGACGGGCAAACCGGCAGCCCGCGGGGACTGCGCCACGTGATGTACGTCTTTTCCACGCTGACGCGAAACCCCTACTTTCGCTGGTACGCGGAGGAGGCTGGCTTTAAGCCCGGCGGCGATGTGCTCAGTTTGGCCACCTACGACCCCACCCTGAAAGCGCGCTCGCCCCTGGAGTTGCCGCCAGCGCGAGTGTTTCCCGCGGTGGGCTTGGTTTCCATCCACACAGCCCTGGGGAACAAAGAGGAGGACATCAGTTTCCTGCTGCGAAGCAGTCCCTACGGCAGCGTGAGTCACGGCCACGCCGACCAGAATGCCTACGTCATCGAAGCCTTCGGTCGCGGCCTGGCCATCGCCACCGGCTACTATCCCTGGTACGGCTCGCCCCATCACCGCAACTGGACCCGAGCCACTCGGGCGGTGAACAGCATTTTGGTAGAGGGAGAGGGACAGGTACGTCGCAGTTGGGAAGCCAGGGGCGAAATTACCGCCTTCCACTCCGGCGGTGGTTACGATTACGCCGAAGGGGAGGCCGCCCCGGCCTACGGCGGTCGCCTGAAACGATTCCGCCGCCAAGTGGTGCACGTGCGCCCTTCCGCCCAGGGAAACGGGGGAAGTGTCTTCGTCATGTTCGACGACCTGGTGGCGCCTAAACCGGCCACCTTCCAATGGCTGCTCCACGCTTACGACCAGATTCAAGTTGACGAGGCCAGACGATTCCTGCGTATTGAACGCCCGCCGGCCGCGATGAATGTGCACTTGTTGCTACCAACGGAGGTGACCTTCTCGCAGACGGATAAATATGACCCCGAACCCGAAAGTGGTCGCTGGGAGAACACCTGGCATCTGACCGCCAGCACCGTTCGGCCTCAGACTACGGTTCAATTCCTGTCGGTGCTGCTGCCCCATCGCTTGGGCAGGGAAGCGACGCTGCCAAAGGTGGAACTGCTGCGGGGGGAGGGTGCTCTGGGGGTGCGAGTGACGAGGGCGGAGGGAGCAGAGGAAGTGGTGGTCTTTCGCACCGACCGGGAGGCGAAAACGGTCGCCTGTGCGGGCCTGCGCAGCGATGGACGGGTCTTCGCCCGCGGTCGCGGAAAGGACGGTAGCCTGGTGCGCTCCCTGTTGCTGGAGGGCGAGCGGTTGGAGGAAAAGGGACAGGTCATCGCCCCGGGGACTTGGTCAGGTTGAACCTCGCCGATTTGTCTGGCCTTCACTCCCTTGGCTTTCTTCTGCTGACAGAACTTGAAACCGCTCCGGGCCGAAAGGATGAAAGTGTTCCTTCCCGCTTTCCCCAACCGTCAGCAGGAGCAAGGTAAGATTGGGGCGACGGGCGGCAAGAGGGGCACACCCCTGCGGCCCTAAGACTAAAGCCGCGGTGGAGAGTGCATCGGCCTCCGTGGGAGAAGTTGTAACCGCTGCCGCGAGGCGGGTATGAGCCACAGGCTGTCCGGTGCGAGGGTCTAACAGGTGGCCTATCTTACGTCCCTCTACGGTGACGGTACGTCCATGTACTTCGGAAACTGCCAGGGCTTCCTGACGCAGAGCCACTACCGCTAACTCCCCCCGCTGGGGGTGACGAACCGCAATTTTCCACCCATTTTCGTCCGGTGGGGGGTCGAGGGCGTAAACGGTACTGGTGCCGGCGTGCAAAAGGGCCACCTTAATCCCTGCCTCCCGCAAACGCCACCCTGCCTCCTCCAACGCCAGTCCCTTGCCGATGGCCCCTAAGTCTAACTCCAAGCCGGGACGTTGAAAACGCACGGTACAGTTTTTCGCGTCCAATTGGAGTCCATCCATTCCTACGCAGGCCAACGCCTCTGCCAACTGCTCCGAAGAGGGAGAAAGCCCCTGCCGCTGGTAGAAACCCCAGCAACGCATTAAAGGGGCGACCGTAGGGTCAAAGGCTCCCTCAGTGTCTTCGCTTAAGGCTATGGCTCGTTGAAGGAGGTGAAAAAGCGTTCGACTGACTCGCACCGGAACTTCTGCCGCGAAGGCATTGAGGTGAAAGACTTCGCTGTCGGAGCGAAAGCGGCTCAGCAATGCTTCGAGTCGGTGGACTTCCTCCAAGGCCACTTCACCCGCGGCCCGCAGAAGAGTCGCCTCTTCCCCCCCTAAGAGGAACTCAAAACGCGTTCCCATGGCATAAGCCGCCAGCGGAACCCATTCCCAAGATGACATGGCCCTTGTATTGGGGTGACAAAGTTTTGCTTCGGGGTGCACGCCTGGCTTCTGCGCAGAGCGGGAAAATTGGGCAACTTGAAAATTGCCCCATTGCCCAGGTGGCATTTACCCTCGGCGAAGCCTTAAACGGAGTCGGCCTTTGGGAGGGGAAGGAACCGCAATGATTTCCTCTTTTTCGGGGTCAAAGAGCATAGTTCTCTGCTCCCGGTAGGCACGTACGGAGAGCGCGATGACCGTCATCCAGCGATAGGAGAGGTCCACATTGCCCCGCGGCTGGCCCCGACGGCGTACGTTCTCCAGAAAATCGTGATGATGGGCTTTTAGGTGGTTTCCGGGGGGTGGCACCTGCTCTTGCACTTCTTCTACCTCCTCCACATAAGGCCGCTCTGGACGGATGGTCAGCGAGTCGCCGGCAATGTACATGGTTCCCTTATGGCCGCGAATGACCCAGGGAAGGCCCTGTTCGTTCGCGGTGGAACCCACCATCAGAATGGTGTGCCCGCTGGGGAAGTCGGCCAAGAAGTGGAAAGTATCGGGAACCTCGCGGTCGGGATGAACGTAAATGCCCCCGTTGGCATTGACCCGCAGGGGGAACTCAGGCCCCAGGGCTACCAAGAGGCGACAGAGGACATGGGGGAACAGGTCAGTGGCGATACCGCCGGAGTAAGGCCAGTACTTGCGCCAGCGGAAGTAGTGCTCTGGGTTCCAGGGAATCTTGGGAGCCAGGCCCCAGCGCCAGCCCAGCCACATGTCCCAATCCAGATTTTCGCCCGGTCGGGCCTCGGGGTCAATGGAATAGTTCCATTCTCCCTCGCGAGAGTTGCGACAGTAACTTCCCTGGCTCCAGACGACTTTCCCAATGCGCCCTTCGCGAATCAATGCTTGGGCTTTATACCACACGTCCTCGGCCAGCAGTTGCGTGCCCACCTGCACCACACCTCCGGTGCGCTTGGCTGTGCGATGGAGGTTTTTGGCCTCTTCGAAGGTGTGGGTCATGGGTTTCTCGAGGTAAATGTCTTTCCCCGCTTCCAAGGCCTCAATGGCTATTTTCGCGTGCCAATGGTCAGGGGTGGCAATCCAGACCACGTCAATATCCTTACGCTCCAGGAGGCGGCGGTAATCGCGATAGCCCTTTGCTTTGCCCTGCGTAGTTTTCACCGCTTCATCCAAGCGCTTCTGGAACACGTCGCAAACCGCCACCACTTCGAGGTTCTCAGTGCCTTCCTTCTCATACCGCACCAGATGTCGCAGGTGGTTCGACCCCATGTTGCCCACGCCGATAACGCCGATGCGGATGCGGTCGTTGGCTCCTAAAACGCGTGGTGCGGCCATCGCAGGAACGGAGCGGCCCCACCGGGCCAACGTGGCTCCGGCCGCCGCCGCTCCCACCGCCTGAAGAAACTGACGGCGGCTTACTTGACGTTGCTCTTGTTGCTCGTGTTTGGCATCCATGCACTTTCCTCCTTTCATCCCTTTGAACCGTTCTCCTCCAGATACCTCGCCGGAAGGCTAAGGTCGGTCTCTGTCAAGTTCAAGTAAGGGAGCAAAGGGTCGGCTCTATTTTCACTCGCGTTCCCTTCTCTACCGCCTCCGCCACTTTCCAGGCCACGAGGGTAGCCTGCCAACCCTCCTGCGGGCCACAAAGGACTTCCTTTTCCTCTCGGATGCTGCGATAGAAGGCCTCCAATTCCGTGTAGAAGGGATTGTAGGTGGGAAGTTCTTTGAGTTCCGCGGGGTCTATGCCTTGCTTCAGCAGTTTGGTGGCCTCAGCAATCAAGGCGATGCCCTGGTAATTGTCCCTTTTCTCCTTTCGGGCGTACACCTCCCAACCCAACATGGGTGCATCAGCCTCTTTGAAAAGCCATCCGTTCGTATCATTGACCCAAATGGCCCCCATGCTCCCGTAGAACACCTCGTAGGCCCCTTCAAAGGAGTTGGTCAGCGTGGCCGAGTAGAGGAAACGCACACCTTTGGGGTACTCCAGGATACAGGAAACAGTGTCCGGCACCTCACGTCCATCGCGCCAAAGCAGGGTCGCCCCGAAGCCGCTGACGGCCACGGGCAAAGCCCGTAGCATCCACGAGGCTACATCGAATTGATGCAACCCATACTCGGTGATTAGACCGCCGGAAAATTCCCGATACAGTTTCCAGTTCAGCAGCCGTTCCTGCTCTGGATTTTTCACCGGCCGACGCAGGCTGAGTTTACGCTGCCATTGGGCCCGCACCCAGGTCACCCGGTCCAGCACCCCCACGCGCACAAACTTCAACACATGGCGGTAAAGGGGATGGGTCCGCTTCTGAACGCCTACCTGGAACACCTGTTTGGCTTCCTGGCCCAACCGCGCCAGGGTACGTGCTTCCTCTAAATCCACCGCGAGGGGAGGCTCACAGAACACGTGTTTGCCGGCCTCCAACGCTGCGCGACCGATCTCCAGATGGGTGTGGGGTGGGGTAGCAACCAGAACGGCCTCCAGTTCTTTTTCCTTGTCCAGCAGTTGGCGGTAATCAGTGTAGGTGCGGGCATTCTCGGGCGCCTCCTTTTGGGCCCGCTGGAGATGGGGTTCATACACGTCACACAGAGCCTCGATACGTATCCGCCCCAACCGTGCGGCTTGGGTTAAGAGGGTAAGGCCCTGACTGCCTGTACCAATTAAACCACAGCGTAAGGGAGGGCCTGAGGATCCCTCCTGAGCCCCTGTCACCCCCTCAGGTCGAAGCAGCAACGCCCACGCGGCTCCCGCCGCTGCCCCGCGCAGAAAGTCGCGCCGACTCATCCTTTCCTCTGCTCTCATTCTACCTACCTCCTCCGCAAAGTTTCCCTTCTGTCCGGTGGAGCACCACCAGCAAAAGTATACCACAAAACCTTTTTTCGTCAAGGGCACCAGAAATTTAAGGAATCAGCGGAAGGAATTCCCTTCCTCCCGTCGAAGTACAGCCAACAGTGGTATTTGTCCAATTGTATGGCAAAGGCATAGGGGAGGCCAAAGGGAATAATGGCCCGTTTCGAGTATTTTGCCCCGACCAGCATAGAAGAGGTTATCCGCCTGCTGCAGGAACATGGCAAGGAAGCCAAGGTTTTGGCCGGCGGCACGGACCTGTTGGTGTTCATGCGGGATGGGCGGGTAAAACCCCGATGGGTTATTGACCTTACGCGGGTGGAAGGATGGGCCTACTTAACGGAGACGGAGGAGGGTGGGGTGCGGATTGGGGCCATGACTACCCTGCGGGAAATCGAAATTTCTCCCCTCCTACAGGCGCGGTACACCGCTTTGGTCCAGGGGGCGCGGGAAGTTGGCTCGGTGCAAATTCGCAATCGGGCGACTTTGGGAGGCAACTTGTGCACTTCCTCGCCCGCCGCCGACACCCCGCCGTCTCTGCTGACGTTCGACGCCACCGTCCGACTGCGGGGGCCCGCGGGTGAGCGCCTCGTGGCCCTGTCCGAGTTCTTCACCGGCCCAGGGGAAAACGTCCTTCAGCCGGCCGAGGTGCTCGTGGAGGTACTGCTGCCTCCACTGCCGCCGCGCACCGGTAGTCACTACCTTAAACTGTCCACTCGCCGGGCCCTGGACCTGGCCTTCGTGGGAGTGGCCGCGCGGGTGACTTTGGCCGAGGAGGGAGAAACCTTGGCCGAAGTGCGCTTGGGATTGGGAGCCGTGGCTCCAACCCCCCGGCGAGTGGAAGCGGTGGAGGAACTGCTGCGGGGCCAACCGCTGACCGAGGAAACCCTGGCCCGAGCAGCGAAGGTAGCACAGGCCGCTGTGCAGCCGATTACCGATGTGCGGGCTTCGGCTGAATACCGCCGGGCGATGGTGGGAGTGCTTACCAAGCGCGCCCTGCAGCGGGCCTATGCCGCTGCGCAAAATCAGGCATAGCCTCGAAACTATCCAGAGATGGGCAGTGAGAGCAGATGGCCCCCGCCCATTGCTTATCGCCCGTCATCAGCCATAGGCTATCTGCCATTGGGAGTGAGGGAAGGAACCGTGGCCAAGAAATATCCCATTCGGCTGACCGTCAACGGTGAGGTGCACGAATTGGAGGTGGAACCGCAGCGGCGGTTGTTGGACGTGCTGCGGGAAGATTTGCTCCTAACGGGCACCAAGGAGGGATGTGGCAACGGGGAGTGTGGGGCCTGCACGGTGTTGCTGGACGGCAGGGCGGTAAATTCCTGCCTGCTGTTGGCGGTCAGTGCCGAGGGGCACGAAATTGAAACCATTGAAGGGCTGGCTAAGGGGGAGGAACTCCATCCCCTCCAACGGGCCTTTATTGAATACGGGGCAGTGCAGTGCGGCTTCTGCACCCCCGGCATGATTATGGCTGCCAAGGCCTTGTTGCTGGAGAACCCTCGGCCTACGGAGGACGAAATTCGCACCGGGCTGGCGGGCAACCTTTGCCGCTGTACCGGCTACACTAAAATCATCGCGGCTGTACAGGCGGCGGCCGAACAGATGCTCTCCCAAGAGGCCAAAATCGCCTACTGGCGGAAGGAAATGGAACGCCGAGGGGTGCCGGTGCGGGAAGTTTGCGCCGACAAGCCTTGGGGGGCGTACTTCGTGCTGGAGGACGAACCGGCTATTCGGAACCTTTTCCCGCCGGAGGTAGTCGCCCGCCGGGCGGCCTTTTCCCATGCCAAATTGCTCCTCATTGACGATGTACTCAGTTTCCAGCGGCATTCTTGCCGGGGAGAATTGTGGCACGTTTTGGAGGGGAAAATGGCGGTGGTGTTGGGCCCAGATGGGAATTCGCTGACCCTTTATCTCCTTCAACCCGGCGACCTGCTGGAAATTCCGAAGGGCTATATTCACTGGCCTACGCCGCTCAAACGTACGGGGGTGGTAGTGGCGGAGTTGTGGACCAGCGGCCCTTCAGATGAGGAGGACATCGAACGCCTCTTTGACCCCTGGGAAGGCACTCGGCAGAAATGAACGGTTGAGGAATGGGGCAACGATGCAGGCTGCAGGGACAGCCACCACGCTTCTCCCCAATGCATGATTAGGTCAATGGGTTAATGGGTCAAGGGGTAAATTGACCTACTGACCCATTGAGGCCTTTATCCGGGTGGCAGGGCGGTGGCTTGTGCACCTCGGCTAAGATGCTATTCAAGGAGGGAATATGCCCAAAATTCGATTTGAGCGTGAGGGGAAGGAAATTGAAGTGGGACAGGGAGCCAACTTGCGCCGCACGGCTTTAATGCACGGCGTTAAACTCTACCGGGGAATTCACCGCTGCCCCTTAGGAAACTGTCACGGCTTGGGCCTGTGCGGTTCCTGTTGGGTGGAAATCTTGGAGGGCACGGGGAGCATCTCACCCCCTTCAAAAATTGAACAAGCCTGTCCGGGCAAAATCCTCACCCGCCCTCCGGCGCAGGCGCGGTTGGCCTGTCAGGTGCGAGTGTACGGCGACATCGTGGTGCGTACCCAAAGTTAACGGTCAGTAGTTGCTCCGCCGCGGGGGTTTTCGCTGACCCGGATGACGCAAATGGAGTGGCTTAGACCTTATCCGGAACCACATAAGGTTCGCGGTAGGTGCGTTTTAGGAGCCGGTTGGCTTCCTCATCGTTCAGGAAGGTTTCCGTCTGTGCATCGAACACCAACTTGCGGCCGCCCAAGCGGTAGGAAATGTTGCCCAAATGACAAAGTAGAGTGCTGAGGTGACCCTCCTCAAGGTCGGCGTTCGGACGCTGGCGAGACTTAAGGCAGGCAAAGAAGTTGTCCAAATGGTGGTTCAACGGTCGGCGGCCCGGCTGCGCGGCCATTTCTTTCCCCTCGGGTCCGAATACCTGCCAGCCTCCGCCATGACGTCCCATTATCATCAGCCCTTTTGTGCCATAGACCTCTATCCGCGTCGCATTAAATAGCCAATGAGGAAACTGGTCGGTATTACGAAAGTCCCAGGGCGTCTTCTTCAGGTAGGGTGTCCAGAGCGTCAATTCAAAGGTCATCGTTAGGCGGTCATAATCGTAGAGAACGTGCTGGGTATCAGGTGTTTCCTGGTCATCGTCAAAGAAGAACTTCCCTCCGGTGGCATAGATGGACTGGGGATACCTCCTACCAATTAGCCAGCGAGCAATGTCCATTTGGTGGACGCCGTCGTTCACGATGTCACCGCCCGAGTAGTCCCAGAACCAATGCCAGGCATAGTGGAAGCGGTTAGGGTTAAAGGGACGCTTCGGCGCGGGCCCCAACCACATGTCGTAGTCAACGCCTGGGGGTACGGGTTCGTCCTTCTTATGGCCAATACTGGGTCGCTTCTTCATATTCAGCACCCGCACCAAGTGAACCTCGCCCAGTTTGCCAGAGCGAAGGTACTCAACCGCAGCCTGAACATAGGGAGCGCTGCGGTTCTGGGTGCCGACCTGGACGATGCGTTTGTACTTGCGCGCGGCCTCGACCATCTTGCGCCCTTCCCAAACGTTGTGTGCAATGGGCTTCTCCACGTACACGTCCTTGCCCGCCTGACAGGCCAAGATGGTCGGTAAAGCGTGCCAGTGGTCGGGGGTGGCGATAAATAGGACATCTACATCCCTATCGTCGAGGATACGCCGAAAATCCATCGTGGTCTGCGGACGTTTGCCCTGAAGCCTTTCCACGGTGGGGAGAATCTTGCTGAACAGCCGAGAATCCACATCACACACGTAGGCAATTTCCACTTCCGGACGCCGGGCCAACTCCCCAGCCAGATGTCGCCCTCTCCCCCCCACACCCATCACCCCCACGACGAATTTCTCATTGGCCCCCAAAGTTCCTGGGGCGAACGGCGCCGTCCCCGCAGCAACGGCCGCCCCAAGGGACGTCTTGAGGAATTGACGCCGATTCATGGATATAACCTCCTTTGTTCAGAATAATGTAAGCGTTCAGCCTCTCACTCAGATACAAACGTTCACTCCCCGTTTACAGTTCTCAGCACTAATTATACCGGATTCCCTTACGGGAGGCAACCGTTCCGGGAAAATTGTCAATCGGGCTCTTGACAAAGCCCGGATGAATGAGTTATCATTATGCGGGGAGGAGGATAACCATCCTCGGTTTCCCCACCTGGAATGCACCGCAGAGGCGCGGAAAGCATGGAGGCATCGGGAAACTTGGCCTCTGAAAAAGGGTGAAGACTGAACGGTGGTTAGGAGGTGAAAATGAGACTACTGGTCACTGGTGGAGCGGGGTTTATCGGGTCGAACTTCATTCATTACTGGCTCGAACAG
>DTZQ01000242.1 GCA_012961305.1 Armatimonadota bacterium
CCCCCGCCAGCGCCGTAACATCCGCGAACTTTCCTCCCTCATTGCGGTACAACCTTCCCGGCTGCCGCCAACCCAGTAGGAACACATCCTCCCTCCCATCGCCATTGTAATCTCCCACCGCAGCGTCCACTACGTGCCCGGCTGAGGATAATCCCCTCTCGGCCGCCCGGTCCACAAATCGGCTCCCTTCCCGAAGGTACAGGCGCACGGGAGGAGCATCTTGTACCGCCGCGCCCACCTCCAGCAAGTCCAAATCACCGTCTCCGTCGGCGTCGAAAAACGCCACCCGCGACGTGGCTCGCAAGCCTCCCAGCCCCACGGCCCGGGTCACTTCGCGGAATCGTCCCCCCCGCTGAAGGTAAAGGGCGTTCTCGCTTCGGCCCACCCAACCCGACCGCACCACGTACAGGTCAAGCGTACCGTCGCCCTCCACATCTGCCCATACCACATCCCAGGAGCCGAAAATGTCATGCAGGCCAATCTCCCTGGCGACGTCGGTGAACCTCGCACCCTCGTTGCGGTACAAGCGCAGGAGGCCATGCAGCGAGGCCACCGCCAGGTCGGGGTCGCCGTCGCCGTCGTAATCACCCCAGGCGGCTCGGCCCACCTCTTGGGGGCGGGGATTTAAGCGGTCGTTAGCCGGCCTAAACCGCACCGGCGACCTGCTCTCCTCCGGCGGCCAGTGCCAGCGGTAAGCCGCAGGTACTTCCTCTGGGTAGCCCCCGACCTGGCGGGCTATTTCGGCCAAGCCAAACAGGGCCTTCAGCCGAACCCGGTCCTGAGGGGACAAAGGCCGGGCCGCTGCCGGGTCGTCCGCCGGAAGCGGCTGCGGGACCGGCCGCTCCCTTTCGCCTTGCTCCCAGGCCCGTTGAAAAGCCTGCTGGGCCACGTCGGCTTCTCCTTGGCGCAGGTGAATTATCCCGGCCAAGTAAGCGGCCTCCGGGCCCCGTGGAGCCGCGAGGGGAACCCGGGAGAGATACTCCAATGCCCGCTGGGGTTCGTCCTTGGCAAAGAAGATGCGTCCCAAGTACAGGAACGGCTCGCTGTCTTGAGGGTTAAGTTCCGCGCAGCGCTCCACCTCCTCCCAGGCCCAGGATAAATCCACCGGCGCCCCCGGCCAGGGAGTTGAATACACCCGGCCTAAGAGGAGATGCCCCCGGGCACTGGCCGGGTTGACCTTTACCAACTGCTGCAAAGTCTGCACGGCCTCCTCATAACGCCCCTGCTTCCAGAAGAGTTGGCCCAAAGCGTACAGGGCATCTTCCTGCTGGGGATTGCGCTCTAAAACTTCCTGCCAAACCCTCACCGCGCCGGTAAGGTCCCCCTGGGCCTGCAAAGCGCGAGCCCGCTGGTAGGTGTTCAGGGACTCGAAGGCGGCGAAAGGAACAGTCCGTTGGCCCCGCCAGGCGCGTAAAAGGGCCCAACAGAGAAGTCCCATCGCCAGACAGAGACCCCCAATCCACCAGAAA
Organism: Armatimonadota bacterium; assembly: GCA_012961305.1. Classification (GTDB taxonomy): domain Bacteria; phylum Armatimonadota; class UBA10988; order UBA10988; family DTZQ01; genus DTZQ01. The sequence continues at coordinate 1,470 of DTZQ01000242.1, forward strand.
CTCCACTTGTTCATTTTATTTGAGAAATGCAGGAGACCCCTCCCCGCAGGCGGGGAGAGTTAGGTAAGTCCTTTCGTTGCCCGGAGTTTTCTTCCATTATACCCGCTGGCAGGGAGAAGGTCAAGGCCTGCCCAAGAGGAAATCTGGGGCTACGGTTACCAAGTCGGTTCTAAACCGGCTTAACCAACTTCCGTTGGTTTGGTAAAGGTAGCCCCGAGTTTGAACTCTGGGCGAGGGGCAGGATTTCCTTTCCCCCAAAGAACTTAAGTCCGGCGGCATTAAAGTTAACTTTGTCGAGTTAAACGCCAAGGAGCAACTGTGGCGTGAGGACAAAGGAATATTTTGGTTATCAAGGAAGCCACAGGGGAACGGGTCGAGTTGTCGCTTGCTGTCGGTTGAACAAAGTGCTGACGGGGCACAACTTCATCCCCCGCGCTGTTGGCGGCTTTGCCTAAATCCGCCTTACTCCATTTCCGCCAGCCGCTGGCGGGCTTCCTGGGCAGCAGGACTTTCCGGGAAGTCGGCGACTACCTTTTGGTAGTTGTATCGGGCCGCCTCAGCATTGCCCTGAGCGCGATGGGCATCTCCCCGCAGCAGATAGGCCTGGGGTACATAGGCCCCGGCGCGGTTGGTCTGAATGGCTCGGGTCAGGAAGTTGATGGCGCGCTGGTATTTCTCCTGCTGCAAGTAACAACGGCCCCGCCAGAAAAAGGGCAGTCCCTCTAATTTCGTCAGGGGCAGGGTCCGTTCCCACTCCTCCAATTGCGCCAAAGCCGCTTCTATTTCCCCTGCGTTCAGGTAGGTTTCGATGGCCTCTACATATCCCCCTACCCGCACGCGCCGTTGGGTCAGGGTCAGCGGTTCACCCCGCAACTCCTCCCCGGCTTGGTAGGCTTTTCGGGCCGCTTCCCGGTCCCCGGCCCACAGGTACAAATCGCCCAAGCGCGAAAGGGCCAGTTGCCGGTCCTCCGCGGTGAAATCTTGGGGACGAGTCAGAAGGTCCTCGTACCACTTCCGGGCGGCCGCTGCGTCGTCCAGGTCGCGAAAGTACACCTCTGCCAAATTGAGTTGCGCTGTGCGGGCCGTAGCCCCTGTCGCCCCCAGGGCCAGCAGTTGTTGGTATGTTTCCGCCGCGGTCTGAGGCCGCTGGATTTCCTCCTCGCGGCAGAGTTCGGCGAAGGCCAAATACGCCGCTGCCTTGGCCAGCGTCCCGAAACGGGCCAGGTAAGCCCGCCCACACAGGAAAGCGAAGGACTTCTGCTCCAGAGCCAAAGCCACCTGCCACAGGTTCCACAGGGCTTCCTCTTCCAGGGCCGAAAGCGGATATTCGGAGCACAGGGGGAACAAATACCGCAACGTCCACTCCGACTGGGGGTGCGGCCATTCCTCCGGAGGTAGGTTCAGCCTTTGGGAGACGCGGTCTTGGTAGCCGTTGGCGGCGGCGAAGAGGGTTATCCGCTGCTCCCCGGTGGTCAGGAAGAGGTGCTGTCCAATTTCCCCCTCCGCGGTCACTCCGTCGCCGAAATCCCACCGACAGGCAACCGGCCCAGGTCCGGTCGAGCGGCTTCGCAGGCGCACGTAGTTCACCCGCCACTCGCCGAATTGCAGGGGAATCACCTTGGTTACTGTGAAATCCGCGGCCACTCGCTGGCCCTGCTTTTCGTAGGCTACCTGCTCCGCCTTTAGGAGCCGCAGGCAGTCGGCCGCGGTGATGGTCGCATAGGCCGTAGCGGAAGGCTTTTTCCAGGCCGCGTAAGCCAACTGCTCGACTTCCCGCTCCTCGTGCAAATACCATAACTCGTGCACTCCCCGCTGCAGGGTGACCTCGCCGTGATGCCGCGCATCAGCCACGTAAGGGTGTTCCCCCGCCCAGGCGACAACCTGTTCGCCGTCTAACAGCAGGAAGGAGGAATCGTCCGAGGAAATGGCGAAACTGTACTCTCCGTCCTCCGGGCAGTAGAGGTAGGCATGGTAGAGGCTGAGGTAGTAGTCTGAGGGGCCAAAGGGGTTGTAGGGGTCGGCGATTTGTTCCCGGAAGCCCAAACCAAACCGTTCCTCACTGGCACCCAGGAGGGCTCGGAAGTCCTGCAAGTTACGGCACGGCCCCGGCGGACGGAGGCGGGTCTCCAGGAGGATACCACCCCGGGGCAGCCAGTTTTCCTCTGACCGCGGCGGGGCCTGGGGATGACCATAGTAAACGGCATATAACCCGCCCGGTTGGAGCACCTCAAAGGCCACCGCCGTGACCCCCTCCGGCTCCACCCGTAGCACCCGCGAACGGACCTCCTGCCCCTCGGGCCCCACCACCCGCACGTCCCGCCCGTCCGGCTGTACCCGTCCGCCGGTGAGAAACTCCACGGCCACGGCGTTGGTCACCTGCAGGTTGGGAGGCGTTCGCAGAATGCGAAACACCCGCCGACAGGGCCAGGCCTCATCCCACCAGGGTGGGAGTTGCTCCCCGTTGGCCCTTTCAGTCGGCAGGACCAGAAGCAATAGCAGGGCAGAAAACAACGGCCGTTTTAGCCTCATCTTTCATTTAAGACGTGAGCATTCAGCCTCCGGCTCCGCGGCGGAGGAAAGGGTGGCTATGGGGTCCACCGGGGGCCCCGCTGGAGGAGCGGCCGCAGGGCTTCCCTCTCCCGTTCCAGAGCGGTGGCCTCATCCTCCCGACCAGCCCCTCGCAGATATTCCACTCGCGCGGTCAGCAGTTCCATCCGCACGTCGTCGCCCAATGGGGTGCGCAGAAGTTCCTGCCGCACTCGGTCCGCCGCCTCCTTCTCTCGCAGCCCTTCTTCGTACACCCGCACCAGCGCGAACAGGGCCTTTTGGCCCCAGAACAAATCCCGATAGGTTTCGGCCACCCGACGGAAGGCTTCCCGGGCCGCAGCCCACTGGCCAGCCTCGGCCCTCCTCTGGGCCGCCTGGTAGGCCGCTTCCGCCTCCAGCACGCGCTGGATGTGAGGGCCGGGCCGCCACTCACGGCGGTATTCCTCATTGAGCACGAGCAGGACCACGCTGTTGACCGGCAATTCCACCTCCAGACTAATGCGACCACCGCCAGATTGTAAGATGTCCACCTGGTCGGTGAAAGCCAACTGCGCGGCCTCGTGAATTTGGGCGATTTGCTGGGGCGTCAGTTGCTCCGGGCGGGGTCGGCCCAGGCGTTCCCAGGCCCGGAAGAAGTTGCTGTGCGTGCGGTCAATTTGATACTTCCGAACGCGGGCCACCAGCCCGGCCAGGCCTTGCACGGTCAAGTTCACCCTGGCCGGTTCGCCCGTACCCTCCTCGTTGCGCTCAGCGAAATGGTACAGAAGCACCTGGGCGGCCTGGGGTCCTGTACGAGCGGCCAGTGCGCGGACCGGCTGACTGAAATCCCCCTGGGTCACGGCCACGCGCTCCGGCCCCAATTTGGACAGCAGCACGTAGGCGTGGAAAACGGGCGCGGGAGCCGGACGGTCGCCCACATATCGGGTCAGCGTCCGCCACCCACCCCAGGGCCCTGCGGTCAGCCGTCCCCACTTGAGGAACAGGTCCACGCTGGCCTCCGGCACGCTGTACATGGCATCCACGTAGCGGCAGAGAAAGGCCGCCTCGTACTCGGTGTAAAAACTGAGCGACCGATGGGGCCGACGGTTGAGAAACAGCGGCTGTCCCCATTCGTTTTGCTGCACCTCTCGGTCGGCCAGGGAGGGAAACTCCCGCCGGATGAGTTCCTTGAACCGGCGGTTTTTTGCCAGCAGGGCCGGAGTATACCCGTAGCCGTGCCAGGAGATGAAATCAATCCGCGTTCCCTTCTGGCCGGTGACGTAGTTGGTCCCGCTGACGCAATGGTCGAGAAAGGCGCGCAGATATTGGGGATAACCGGCGATGCCCGGCCCGCCGACTTTCACCTGCGGGTCGGCCGCCGTCGCCCCAGCCACGAAGTAATCGTACATTTTGTTCAGCCGCTCCACCAAGCGCGGTGACCATTGGTGGGGGGCTCCTCGTCCCATCCCATCAATAAAGTAACGATACAGGTCCGGTTCGTTCCAGATTTCCCAATACCACTGCCGAACTTCCTCCGCTCCGTACCGTTCACGGCAGTGCCGCACCGTGTGATAGACGAGGTCGCGCCATTTTTCGTAGTCCTTGGGGGTGTTGACCAGACCGCCGCCGTAGTTGCGCAACGGTTCGCCCTCAGCCAGAGCATCGGGCATGAAGTCGCACTCCACGATGGGCCTTAAGCCCGCAGCAAGCATGCGGTCGAGGACTTCGTCCAAGAACCACCATTGATAGATGGGCCGGCCATTTTCATCTTCCCGATAGATGCGGCAGCCGAAGTAGGTCCCGCGACGGATGGGCAGGCCATCGCTGAAGTAATTGTGACACCTCAGATACCGAAAGGCCCGGCTTTCGCGAATCATCTCCAGCACCGGTTGGGTTTGCTCCGCCGTCAGTTCAGCGTAGAGGGGGTCGAAGCCTAAGTTGGCCCACAACTTGTTGTCGTTGGGCCCCACGACCCGCGAAACGTCCACCACAATGCTCACCGGGGCTGCCTGGCACAGGCCCAACAGCGGCCCAGCCAGGAGTAGCGGGGTAGAGAGGGGAAACATAATTTCGCCCCGCAGAGCCGCTTCTTTGCGGTAGTCCAACGTATTGCTGGGCAGGCAATAAACGTTGACGGCTCGGCCATCACGCAGGCGCACCACCTTCATTGCATCTGCGTTTTCCCATCCATCCGCACCCCTCAGCCCATCGTCCACAATGAACGGGGTTCCCCGCCAATCCAGGCATAGCCCTCTGGTTTCGTGCAACTCAAATACAGCCGCCTGTAAGGGCGTCATCAGGGTCATGGTTAATCCTACCCATTCTATACGCATGTGATTGTTCCTCCTATTGACCTGTCAACCAGGGCATTATAGCCGCAGGCTTCCCGCCCGCAGCTAAGATTTTTCAAAGACCACATAGCCTATGGCGAACTCCACCTTCTTCCCGTAAACGTCTACTATGTCCACCCAACGCCAGGCATCGTGATATTCGAGTATGTAATCTAATCTTTGCGCGTCGCTGACTGGCCAACCGCCAAAGACCACTTGACAACCGTAACGGCGAATGATTTTCGCCGCGGGGATGAAAATGGTGTCTATCCAGGCCTCGTCCGTTTCGCCCCGCCAGAAACCGGCTTTGCGGGTGGGCTCGTTCCACACCTGAAAGAAATGTAGGTTGAAAGGCGGGCGACTGTAGCGTTGCACAACGTGTTCCACATAATCCTCCCAATCTTGCACCTCCTTCGGCGGCCCCTTCGTTCCCACCTCGGTCGCCGCCCAGGAAGCAGTATAAGCCAGTAGCGGGAGCACTTCCATGCCTCGCTTGTGCGCCTCGCGGATGAGATTGTCGAACCGCTCCCAGACCCAAACGTCTTGCTGCGGTTCAATCTTTCCCCAGGCAAAGTCCATCCGGGCCCAGCCGATAGCCAATTGGCGTTCAAATCCCTCAGCGGGCAAGTAAACTACACTCACGAAATCCTCCAGGGAAGGAGATAGTCTACCAGGGGGAAAATGGGAAAGGGTTGCGCCAGGGGTAAATTGGACTCCCGCAAAATCGGCGCGAACCGCAAGCACAGAGAAAACAAACAGCATTCCCCCAATTCCCATCTTTTTCTCCTTTCGTTGCAGGAATAACGTTCAGCCCTCACCCCCCTACCCTCCTCCTTCACCAGTACTGAGTGCTGAGGGCAGAGGGACTCAGTACTCACAACTCAGTCCTTAGTCCTTTAAGACAAGCGCCGTCTTAACCGGGCTAAAGCCCCTGACCCCAAAAGGCCTTCTCGTCCCCACCCTTGCCCTTCCCGCGTGCGGGGAGGGTTGGGAGGGAGCCGGAGGTGAGGGCCGCCCGAGTAGTTACCCCCTCCTCAATTACCTGAGGGGAATAACTGCACCAGGGTCGGACTGTCGGCAGCAGGCAAATCCTGCAGGAAGGTCGTTTTGTCATGCTTTACTACGTTTACCGCCCAGGCGCGTCCACTGTAGATGTCCGTTGCCACTGCTTCGGTGTAGAGGGTAGTGCCCAGTTCCACCCGGCCCAAGAAGGGTTGAAGCCCCTCCACTCTGACGGCCTGCCACAGGGCCAAAATAGGTGTTCCTTCGGCAGTTCGGAACCAATATAACCTCACATCCGCCGGGGGTAGGATGAACTTCAACGCCTCCTCGCGGTTCTTTAACTTCAGGCCCTTCATCACGCTTTGGATACGCTCTTCCAGATTGCGCGGCATATCCCGCAGCACGCGCCCCCCCAGGGGGAAGAAAGCCTTAACTGAGAAATGCGGCGACCAGGGTTTGGCATCGCCCAGCAAAGAACAGACCCGGGCAACGGCCCACCAGGAAGGCTTTTTGTTGCCTCCCGTATCCACCAAACCAAAGTGGGCCTCGGGATGGTTAGGGTTCACGAAATCATCCTTAAGGTCGTACATCAGCACCGGCTCACAGCCCAGGGCGTAGGCTTCTATCATGCGGCGCGTGAGATACTTGGCCTGAGCCTCCTCCGTTACGGCCTCGTAGGTCATCAGTTTATCTTTAGGCCAATAAGTCGGCCAGCCAAACTCAGTTAGAGCAATACGCTGGCCACATTTACTGGCTGCCAGCCACTCTCGGAGGCATTCGATTTGGGCCCGGAAACTGCCGTCTTTCTGGGGGAAAGGCGCATCGGCACTGAAGTGCCCCTCTTCTGCAATGCCTTGATATGGGTACGGATGTAGACTTACGCCATCCACGGCTTCGCTCAGTCGGGGCAGGAAAACGTAGCAGTCGTGCGGATAGGCGGTGTTGGGCACGACGATGGCATCGGGTCGCACCTTCTTTATCGCCGCGGCAGCCGCATTGACGAGTTGGTCGTAGCGCTGCCAGTACCCATGCTTGCTCATCTGCCCTATGGGTTCATTGAGAATCTCGAACCACTTGATGCGCCCGCGGAAGTGCTCCGCCACGAAGGCCGCAAAACGGGCGAAAAATTCGGGATGATAGGGGTCCTCGGGATAGCACTGAGGGTTACCGCCATTGAGGAGACACATCCATTCCAGCCCCAACGAGCGAGCCAAGTCCACCATTTGGTCTATCCGCTCTGGGCAGACGTACCTGCCCGGCTCGGGCTCGAAATCGCGCCACATGAAGTCCGTCCGCACCCATCGTAATCCGGCGTCGGCGGCTATCCGCAAGAGTTGTTCGTCAGGATGCCCCAAATGGATTCCCACTCCAAACGGGCAACGGGGCAAGTCGCGCGCTGGACGCGGCGTTCCCCAAGGTGATTTAGGAGCCTGGCGTCCGCGCATGGCGGCGATGGCCGACCCGCTCAGGTCACCCACCTGGACCGTGACCCGAATTCGATGGGGTAGATACTGGCTGCGGGGCACAGGCAAGGTAAGAATGGCTGTTGCTCGCTGATTTGCTTCTACCGCCAAGGGCGCTGATTTTCCCCCCAAAGCCTGCCCTGGTGGGAGGTACAAAGGGTCTATGGCCACCGATAGTGCAGTCCGCTGGGGACCGCGATTTTCAACTTGTATCTCCATCACCCAGATGCCCCAACAAGGCATTCGTGGCGTCGCCTCCACCATCAGGTCATTGAGTTGAAAGGTAGCAGGTAGAAGGTCGAAAGATGGAACCGCTACCGGTTCTGCCACCTCCACCAAAACATCATCGAGCCACAAAGTGCCCTGTGAAGGGTCCTGCAGGGCCTTCTTGTCCAGCAGAAGCCAGAGGTGGGTGAGAGGCTGGTGGAAGAGACCGTCATTTGCTCCACCGTAATGTGCCCACCCTTTCGGAACTGGCACCTCAAGGCGATGCCAGCGACCATCGGACTCCAGGGCAAAAGTGCCCTGATGGGTCTGACCAGTGGCATCTACAAGCCGAACAACTACGGACCGCGCATCCTGCGAACGAGCCCAGAATGAAAGCCGCTGCAGGGGAAGGGGAGGGTCAAGGGGACGCAATACTGCTACGTAGGCCCCACCTTTGCTGAAGTCGCCCTGAAGCCGTCCACAACGCGTACCTGAGTGAGGTTCTTGAGCGTCTAACTGAAATGTACCCCGGGCCCCAGGGAATTCACCCCCCAGACTCAAATGCCATACTCCGGGCACCTCGAAGTTACCCGCAACAATCACCTGTTCCCGCGCAACAACGGTGGAGAGTAGCAACGCTGAAATCCAGGAGGCCATACCTGCTGCTATCAGCGTTTCTACCAATGTGCTATGCATAGTACACCTCCAAGGTTAAGCCCAGGTTCCGTTCACCTGGTCACTACCTCGGGCTCCATCCCCTCAACTTGACTTTTGCCAAGTTTGGGTTATAATATACCCCCTGCCCTTGAAAAGGGATGCTGCCCCGCGGGCTGAAGACTATGGTTACAGAATGCAGCGTTTGATTTAGACGTTGGGTATTATAACGCCAAAAGGTTGAGCAGTCAACCCACAGCCTTACACTCCCCTTTCTCCCTGCGTGCCTGGGGGAAGCGGGGGAGAGGACAGGGTCAGATAGTAGATGGCTTATTGCCTACGGCCTGAGTAAACCCGCGGCTATCCCGCGGTGGTGAGGAAATGGACTGTTAGGAGGAAGCCCTTGTCTAACAAGAAATATTGGAAGCGAAGGGAATTCCTGGGTTTGGTTGGGAGAGCAGCCATTGGGGGGTCAGCGGCAGCCGTTCTCTCTTCCTTTGCCCCTGGTGCGTTTGCAGGGGTGCGGAGGCTTAATTTTGTTTTCATCCTCATAGACGACCTGGGTTGGGCAGATTTGCCCTGTTACGGCAATACGTTCCATGAAACCCCAAACATTGACCGGCTCGCCAGCGAGGGGATGCGGTTTACCGATGCCTACGCTGCAGCCCCCGTTTGCTCGCCTACGCGGGCGAGTATCTTGACCGGAAAATACCCCGCGCGGCTGAACTTAACGGATTTCATCCCGGGCCATTGGCGACCCTGGGCGAAACTGAGGGTGCCGGCCTTTAACCAGCAGTTGCCGCTGGAGGAAGTTACCATAGCCGAAGCGTTAAAGCCAGCCGGTTACGTGTCAGCCTGTATAGGCAAGTGGCATCTGGGCGGGAAAGGTTTCCAACCCGGTGCTCAGGGTTTCGATTATGTTATGGCCAGGGGTCGCAACGAGAAGGATAAGCAAGTACGTGCCCTCACAGACGCCGCTCTTGAATTCATCACCATCAATCGGGATAGGCCCTTCTTCCTCTACCTCTCCCATTACACAGTGCATATTCCCCTTCAGGCCAAGCAGGAACTCGTCGAAAAATACCAAAGCCAGGTGAAGAGGATGCAAGCCCAGAACAACCCGGTTTATGCGGCAATGATTGAAGTAATGGACAACAGCGTTGGGCGCCTTATGAAAAAACTCGCCGAACTTAGAATCGCCGACCGGACGGTGGTAGTTTTCACCTCGGACAACGGAGGACTGATTCAGATGTACCGAGGCACAGGGCCGATAGTTACCTCTAATGCACCCCTACGGGCAGAAAAGGGAACTCTCTACGAAGGTGGCATCCGGGTACCTCTCATCGTGCGCTGGCCTGGAGTGGTACAGCCAGGCAGTACTTGTAACGTGCCTGTAAGCAGTGTAGATTTCTATCCCACGCTGCTCGAAATGGCGGACCTTCAAGTCAATCGCCTAATTGACGGCGAAAGCCTCGTACCGCTGCTCAAACGGACTGGTGACCTCCAGCGGAGCGCGCTTTATTGGCACTATCCCCACTACCACCATTCGACCCCTGCGGGGGCCATTCGCCAAGGCAATTTCAAACTGATTGAATTCTACGAAGATGGGCGGCTGGAGTTGTACAACCTAAAGGAAGACCTTGGTGAAAAGCACGACCTCGCCAATGGGATGCCGCAGAAGGCGGAGGAACTGCGCCGGAACTTAGCAGATTGGCGTCAGTGGGTCAATGCCCGCCTGCCCACCGCCAATCCCAATTATGAGCCGCAGCGAGCCGGAGAATGGGGCTCAAGACCAAAGCCGAGGCAGCAAAGGCCTCTCCCCAGGCGTCAACGCTAAGGCCGGACCGTATTGGACTGGTTGACCTGGCCTCGCCTCATCGCATAGGCGGTTGGGGAGAGGAGGTTTCGCTTGCCCGGCGAACATAGGCCCGGGCGCCGGGTACGGAGCGAATCAACTCCCTGCCTTTTCTCTCACCCAACACACAGGCAGCCGTGGCGAGGCTGTCGGAGGTGATGCCCTGGGGAGCGATGACCGTCACTGCCAGGCGATTGGTCAATCCCAACCCCGTTCGTGGGTCCACGATGTGCGAGTAGCGCTCGCCGTTGAACTCTATATATTGTTCAACATCGCCAGAGGAGGAGATGGCAGCATTGACCAAGGTTACGAAACGTTTCTCGGGTACGGCATTGGCAATTTCGATGCGCCAGCCTGGTTCACCCGGCGGGGCCTCTCCTACTACGATGTCGCCCCCCGCTTCGAGGAGGGCGCGGGTGATGCCCTGTTGCTTCAGGGTTGCCAAAGCACAGTCCAGGGCGTATCCTTTGGCAATGCCCCCCAAGTCCAATTGCATTCCGGGCACCAGCAATTGTACCGTTTTGGTATCGGGGTTGAGGCGCATTTTCCTCCAACCAACCCGCGCTCGCGCCCGCTGCAACTCTTCTGCGGAGGGGAATTGCCCTGTTTTACGAGCCCGTCGCCAGAGTCGGACGTAGGGCCCCACCGTTACGTCAAACGCGCCCCCAGTGCGTTGTGCGAGGGCTTGGGCCTGTTGCAGCACCAAGAAGAGGTCATCGCTCACCCGCACTGGTGGCCCTCCGGCCTGGGCGCACAACCGCATCAGTTCACTGGTAGGGCGATAATCGCTCATGATGTCCTCCAACTCAGCGATTCGGTGGAAAGCAGCCTCACAAGCCCGGGCGGCGGTTTCTGCATCGGGCGCGTAAAGCACAATCCGAACTTGCACCCCCATGTGAATCTGGGTATAATGGTACTGTCTTAAGCCCTGCTCCAGGGTGCCCCTAACTGGACTAAGCAGGGCAATACTCAACATCTCAACTAAGGAGGTGCAGATGATGGTATGGCTCATGGTTATCTCCGATTCTTCCAAAGGCATTGAGGGCCGGAATAGATGCCGACCCCGCACCTACCATCGTCAATCCATTTTCCCAATTCGCCCTGGGTGGTATCTATTCCTCCTGTCTCTGGCGACTGCCCTGGTAGGACCAGTTTGCCTGGGCAGCGCTTCTCTGGACAAGACACTGAGGTTGAGGTCCGAAGGGTCTGCGACCTCCAAATCGTTAGCGCCCTATGTGGAGACAATTTCTGGTACTCTGGTCAAATTCGAGATGATACCCGTCCCAGGAGGGACTTATGAGATGCCTGACCCCACCCATCCGGGGGCCAAGCGTAAGGTGGTATTAAAGGGTTTCTGGATGGGCAAAACCGAAGTGACCTGGGACG
>DTZQ01000243.1 GCA_012961305.1 Armatimonadota bacterium
CTTGGGCCAAAGGCTGACCGCTGAGGATTGAATGCTTACTCTCACAAGTAGCGCGGGCGGAGATGCAGGTACACGGCCAGCGAAAGCACACTGGCCAGCAGTTGGGTCAGTAGCAGCCCGCCCAGAACGTACCGCCATCCCCGCGCGGGGGCTAAGCGCTGTAAGCCCAGCAGGAAAAACAACGCCCCGCCGGGCAGCAGGGGAAACAGATACCGTGCCTGGGCCTGGTAGTACACGGTATTGAACCGCAACAGCAGCGCAAACAGGCCGAACAGGCCCAGACCCAACACCCACAGGCCCTGCCGCTGGACGAGGTCGAAACCGCTCCGACCGACGCGGGCCTCCTGCCACAGGAGCCATAGCCCCGCCCCTGCCGCCGCCGTCCACAGGCCAAACAAAACGTACACCCACTCCGCCATGGGCTGGTTCATGTGCCCGTACAGGCCCCAAAAACTGCAAAAAATGTTGCGGCACACCTTTCGCCAATAGCCAGCGGGGGTGAGGCGCAGCGGCGGGGGAGCGTGCAGGAAATCCTCGGGCTTGACCCGCGTGGGCAGAAATCGCTGGTTGAAAACCCGTTGGGCCAGGGGGTCCCCGTAAAGCGCCAGGTTGCGGACGAACCACCAGCCGCCCAGCAGGAGGGCCACTCCGGTCACCAGTCCTGCGTGGCGCAGAAAATCCCTGACCGGCCGTTCCTCCTGGGAAGCCCGCAGACCTATGGCGACCCACACTAAGGGGAGCAGGAAGACGCCGTTGGCTTTGGTCAGCAGGGCGGCACCCACGGTCGCTCCCGTCGCCAGGGAACGCGGTGCCGACCAGCCGCAGCGCAGGGTGCGCCCGCTCAGCCACAGGGCCACTCCCCAGAGCAGGAAGGACAGGTTGTCGTTGTTCACCCGCGAGGTGAGGAACTGGTACATGGGCAGGGCGGCAACAAAGGCAGCAGTACCTAAGGCCAGCAGCGGTTGGGAGGGAAACAATTCGCCTACCAGGGCAGCCGTAACCACCACCAACAGGGCGCCGCAAATCATTGACAATAGCGCAACTGTTCGCCCCGCCACCTCTGTCCCCCCACTCCTGGCAGCCAGGTAAAGGGGAATGCTGAGCAGGTAATAGAGCGGAGGCTGATGAGCCTCAAAGTTGGGGTCGGCCGGGTCGGCCCGAAAGACTGGCAGGTGACGGGTGGCGACCAAGGTCTGCACGTAGAGCAGATGAGGTTCCTCATCGGGCCCGAAACCAAAGCCCGCTGCCTGCCAAAAAGCCCCGCTCAAAGCCAAATAGACCAGTACCACTCCAAGCAGGGCCTGACGCTGGTGAGCTGTTAACCACTGCCCCACGGGTTTACCTCCTGCCTTTTAATCATACCCCATCAGGCGGAAAAATGCAACCGCTTCCGGCAGGAATCCGACGGACTTGGGCGAATTTATCTGTGAGGCTCCTTCTTAGGCGGCTAAGGGAAGCCGCCCTGTCAGTTAGATTGGACGGATACGGATGGCCGATGAATTTTCTTCGCCGGCGCGGCGAACGGAGGGAACCGTCGTTCCCCATGACCCGCGCACTTTCACCTTAGGGGTCATCAACGGCGTTTTGTTTCGGGTGGCTTCGACGTTCATAGACCCTACTAAAGTCCTGTCGGCGTTCATTTTGCGTTTAACCGGCTCTGAGGTGTGGGTGGGAGTGATGGCGGCTTTCAGCCAGGCGGGGTTCTTGTGGCCCCAACTACTGGTCTCCCACGTGGCGGCCTCTTCCCCGCGCAAGATGCCGCTGTACTACCTGTCTGCGGCTGCCCGCTTGAGTGCCTGGGGCCTGTGGTTGGCAGCCCTGCTTCTGTGGACAGACCAACCTTCGGCCTTAGGGGTTGCTTTCCTCCTGCTCTACCCCCTGTACACGAGCGCCATCGGCCTGGGCGGGGTGCCTTTTATGGACATTATCAGCAAGACCATTCCCCCTCAGCGGCGGGGAAGGTTTTTTGCCCTGCGCAGTTTTTTCGGGGGTCTGCTCGGTTTTAGCGCCGGCTTCGTCATCCGCTATGTTCTCAGCGAACGAAGCGGACTTTCCTTTCCCTGGAACTACTTTATCCTGTTCGGTGGGGCCTATTTGCTGCTCCTGGCTTCGCAGTTGGCATTTTGCCTGATACGGGAGCCACCTGGTCCCGTGTCGCCCCGGCGGGAGAACTTCCTAACTTTCCTCCGACATGGGCCGCGGTTGCTCCGGGCTGACCCTGACTTTCGCGGTCTACTGATATGGCGAGCCTGGACTTCCTTCAGTCTGATGCCCCGCGCCTTTTTTGTCCCCTACGCCCTCCGCATACTGGGGGCCCAGCAGGAACATGTAGGTCTATTCGTGAGCGTGGGGGTGCTCAGCACCGCTCTTTCCGTTATGCCCTGGGGACGAGTGGGAGATGAGCAAGGCAATCGTCGCTTGCTTATTGTTACCGGTATTTTGCGAATGTTTGTACCCTTGCTGGCCCTTTTGACGCCTTTAGTACCCAAGGAAGAGGGAAACCTTAGGATTTTCGGCTTCAACCTTCATCTCACCCTGCCCGTGGCCTTTTTCCTGCTGGTGGTGGCCCTGGGCGATGCGACCCTTATCGGCAGCAGTTTGGGCAGCATGAACTACCTGATTGAATTGGGCACCCCCGCGGAACGTCCCATTTACTTGGGCTTTATGAACACCTTCAGTGCACCTTTGGTGCTTGCTCCCCTGATCGGCGGTCTGATTCTGAAGTTGGCCTCCTTTCCTGTACTGTTCATAGTGGCCTTAGGATGCAGCCTCTGCGCGGTGCACGCGGCTTATCGCTTGCGGGAGCCGCGGGAGTGGGCCGAATAGTACTGTCCAATTTTGGAATGCCGAAGCAGGGCTGCGGTACTCCCGAGAAGTTGGTTCCCTCGGTTTCCCTTGGTAACCGTAGCCCAAGATTTCCA
>DTZQ01000244.1 GCA_012961305.1 Armatimonadota bacterium
AGATTTCATCCCTCCTCCTGTCCGGTTTCCACCGGGCCTGCTGCTCCATTGTACTCCATCTCCACAAAATTGTCAAGCCCTCATCAACCTCTACTCAGCCGTTCCTGGGTTACCCGAAAGAACTTCCGCAGGTCAGCCACGGTCGCCGGAGTGACGGCGGGCAGGGTAATCATCAGAATCCACCGGTCGGCATCTTCCATCGCCTGCCAGGTGCCGCGGGCCTGGGCCAACAGGAATTTGTGGGAATAGGTCCCTGCCAGCACTTCCGCGTGCTGTAAAGCCACCAATCGCGTGCTCACCAGTTCCGGGGGCCCATCGGTTTCGCTCTGCTCCGTGGAATGGTAATCGCTGGGGCCGGTGCGAATTTTCCCCGGCAGGTGCAAAAGGCCGTTGACCAACTCCCGCCGTGCCTCCTCGAAGACGCCCCGCAACTCAGGGGTGAGTTCCCCGTTAAAGGTGAAATCAGCATAGCGGAAGAACCCTGCCCGACGGGCCAGACTCAGAATGGCCGCGTACACATCGGCCGCCTGCTGCACGTCTCCTCCCCACTGGGCCACCTCTTCCCGCAGAGCCTTGGGGGTCAGCAGGCCCTTGGTGATGAGCGAGTTGTAGTACAGGGTGAGGGAACCGCTCGTGGCCTGGTAGGGGGTATCCGTGGGGAAGGGCACCGGTTCCGGGCTCTCCCGCAGGTCCCGGGCGTACTTTTTGTAGGCCTCCACCGCGGGTTGGCCGGCGAACACGATGTCCTGCAAATACCCGAAGGCGGCCACCGCCAATTTCGTCCCGCTGAACACTCCGGCCAACTCGCCCAGGCCCAGGGGCAGGTTCGCCACTGGCCGGAGGGGCACATGCAGGGTCAGCACGGGGAATCCCGCCGCCCGCAGGTCCTCCAGCCGGTCCGCCTCGGGCAGCGGCAAACCGGGCAGGGCAAATTGCAGGAACATTAGGTCGTCGCCGTAGGTCTCTGGCTCTCGCAGGGGTTCGCCGTAGAAGATGAGGAACCCCTTACCGCCTTTGCCCAAACTCTCCTCCACCAACTGCTCCAACCAAGGAGCGAAGCCCTCCGTCCGCGGCGGTAGAAGGAGCAGGACTTTGTTCCGCCCCTGCTCGGCGACGGCCTGAGACATAAATGCTCCCCAGCGGAGGAAAGCATCCCGGCGGGTCCACTCCTGCCGTTCCTCCTCCGACATCCGCTGGGAGACCTGATATAGTTCTTGGGCCCGGGCAAGCACCGCCCGCACGCGCTCGCCAGTGGGTTGGGCGTGCTCGTCCGTCGCCAGGGCCTGGGCCATCAGCATAAGGGCCACCGGCCGGAGGAACACCCGGGTTGCGGGGGCACTCATTCGACCGGGGGTGTGATTTTCGCCGTCCAGTTGAATGGGCACCAGGCGAGAGCCGCGGGGCCGGGCGAACTGGTCTAAGTAGGAATGGGGCAGGGTCATTACCTGGATGTGCTCTTCGGGGTGAGGAACGTTGTATTCGTGCAGCAGTCCGTCGAACCACTCCAGATGGGTGATGGGCTCTTCCGAGGTCAGGCCCATACTCACCCCAATCATCATCGTCACCCTCAGGAGTTCCCGCAGGGCTTCTCGGTCGGCCAGAGGCACCTTCTCTCGGGCCGCAATTTCGGTCAGCACGCGGTTGAGGGAGGCCGGGTCTGTGCTGTCCAGGGGGTGGATGCTCATCTCTGGGCGGTCGAGATAGCCCAGGTTTCTGAGGGCATAAATCGTCTGTACGGACCCTCCCATGCCGGCCCAAATCACCCGGCGAATGCCCTGGCGCACGATGTCTGCCGCTTCCCGTTCCACTTCCATCAGCCATTCGGGATGGACCAGGGCCTTTTCCACTCCGTCCACCCAGTCTAATTTCACATCCCCGTCTTCCGTAGCCAATTCCGCCAGGCGCCCCTCCCGGCGCAGCAGTTGCCCCAATATGTCCTCTTCCGCCAGGCGGTTCACCAACTCATCTACCGCTGACGATTCCGCACCCGTGAGGGTGATGTATTCAGCGTCCATAGCATCTTCACCTCCTCATTTAGTCACTTACCCACCTTATTCCCAGTTTCCCAATTGTCCAGAGGCATAGGCCCCGACTTCACAGCCCTGCTTTAAGGGCCTCCAGGGCCTGGTGGGCGGCGCCTAACATCAAACCCAGTTCGCTGGCCAGGGCGATGAACTGCCATCCTTCGGCGATACGCCGTTGAACCGCCTCCACCGTGCCCACGTGAATGCCCGGCGCGACCCCGTATTTCTTCGCCGTAGTGCGGATATGCTCCAACGCTTCCACGAAATCGGGGTCCTCCGTTTCCATGCGCGGCTTTTTGCCCATAGAGGCCAACAGGTCATTGGGGCCGACGAAAACGGCATCCAAACCCGGCACGCTGAAAATCTCATCGGCCTGCTCCACGGCCCGGATGTGCTCTGCCTGAATGACCACCAGGATTTCCTCATTGGCCCGGGCGTAATAGGTGCCGCCGTCGGTGCCGAAACTGAGGGCGTGCAGGCTCCCTCCGATGCTGCGCACACCTTCCGGCGGGTGCTTGGCCGCGGCCACAGCCGCCTCCGCCTCGGGGCGAGAGCAGACCATCGGCACCACGATGCCCCAGGCTCCACTGTCCAGAACCCGTTTGATGTTTTCGCCGGTGTTCCAGGGAATACGGGCTAAGGGGGCGGTCTCCGTGGCGGAAATCAGGGCAAAACAGGTCGCCGCCGTTTCAATGCTGATGGGGTTGTGTTCGAGGTCCACGGTGAGCCAGTCGAAACCCACCTGGGCCATAAACCGCGCAGCCGTGGGACTGCCCAGGGAAAGCCAAGTGCCCACACTGGGTTCCCCGGCTTGGAGTTTGCGTTTGACCTGATTAACGCGCATAGTTAGGCCTCCCAAACGCGGGGCGTTTTACGTTCCATTACCAGCAGTCAAGGTATCCCTGGTGCGCCGGGGTAATGGGAATCCCACCAGCCCCAGTTCCACCAGGGGACTTGGCCGAACATTTTGGGGTGGGGAAACCATTTCACGTGGCCGTCCACGAACAGGATGTTCGTGCCCCCCAAGTGCCGCCGGCCCCAACAGGGATAGTCAGCCATCATGCCTGCCGCCGACGGATTGGCGGCCCGCAGGTGGGGATTGGCCAGGTTCAACCGCGCGGAGGGATTGAACTCATAGGTGCTCACAATGCCCGTCGCCGGGCCTCGGAGTTGATGTTGACGGCGCAGGGCTTCCCGTTCCACTTCTAAGGCATTGGCGCTGGGACAGACGAATATGCCGGGGTCCCGCACCAGGAAGGCCAACGCATCTATGCCGCTGCCGAACTGGTGGCCATTGTAGCCGCCGTGGGGCACATAGAAGCCGTCGAACTCCTGCTGGTAAATGCGGGAGGCTTCCCCTAACTGCCTCAAATTAGAGATGCAGGTCGTCTGCCGGCCCTTCTCCCGTGCCCGGGAGAAAACGGGGAAGATGATGCCGGCCAAAATGCCCAGAATGGCAATCACCACTAACAACTCAATGAGGGTAAATCCACCTTGGAGTCTCATGAGAAGTTACTCCCTTTGCTGCACATACCTTTCGGCATCGTCCTCTGGGGCGTAACCCAGCAGTTGCTTGGTCCGCTCCAAAAGCATAAGTTGGCGGGCGTTGTTGGAAATGCCGTGGACGATGGCAAAGGTGATGTTTTCCGCTTCCAAACAGCGAGTCATCAACTGGGCACAGTCGCGAGGACTGAGCCACATGTGCCGCGCGGCCGGATGGCCCTTTTGCAGGGGTTCGGCCTCCGGGTGCAGGAACCAGCCAATGCGCACCGCGATGACCGAAAGGCCATGATACTCCGCGTAGTAGCGGCCCAAAGCCTCGCCGAAGACTTTGGTCACGGCGTAAATCGTGTCCGGACGCACCGGTACGTCCTCCGTGACCGGTTTTCCTTCCTTCAGATACCCTCCTACGACGTGGTTGGTGCTGGCGAAAACCACCCGCTTTACTCCCACCCGCCGTGCGGCCTCGAAGACGTTGTAACAGCCCGTAATGTTGTCGGGAATCATGTATTCGTACACGTCGTTTTCCCAAGACTGCGCGGCCAGGTGAACTACGGCCTCCACCCCTTCCATGGCCTTAAGCAAGGAGTCGAAATCGCGAATGTTGCAGTAGACCGGGTTCGGCAGGGGAGGTTGGAAGTCGCTTACGTCCCGTCGCACGCCGGAACGCACCTGGAACCGCTCAGCCAGACGGGGACACAAATCCCGCCCGATGCTTCCCGTTGCTCCGGTGACCAGAACCGTAGTCACTTTCGCCATGGGGCTTCTCCCCGGGGGTGAGGGGAACTCTTTGCCTCACCACTTCCACTTGAAAATCACGGTCTCCGTGAGGCGCAGCAGCAATATGAGCACAAAAAAGCCAAGGATGACGGTGAAAACGAGGGGGGCGTAATCCCTGCCGAGGAGGGAGGAAGTGCTCTGCTCTGCGGCCTGAACAGCCTGCTGCACGGAACTGGTGAAAGAAAGATAGGCCCAGGCTTTCCGTCCTCCCTCAGCCACCAAATAGTAACCTTTGGCTGCGTAAGGATAAAGGGCCCACATCAGCAGTGCGGTAAGGGGATAAAGCCAGGGACTGATGAACTTATGCTTCAACCGCTGGTGCTCTAAGTAGATGAAACAGCGTCCACAGGGAGCCTTCTGGGTGCGGCTTTTGGCTACCTGCAGGCGGTCGGAGATTTCCTGGCGCAAATAGGCCTGGGCACTGCGGCCCCGGGCCGTTTTAACCCCTTTCACTAAGAGGTCAATCATGCTCTGGTCGCAGTAGCACCCGCGGCCTAATTTCCAGCATTTCTTGCGGGCCTGATATGCGGGGCAAACCCGCAGCAGGAACTCCCGGCAGTAGGGAAGGTGCCAGCAGGGGCTGAAAATCGTGGGCTCCCGGCCGGGGGGCAGTTGGGCGGAGGGGATCCGGGTCGCTGCCTTGGGCTCCGGCAGGGCCCGCAGCCAGGGGTGTTGCCGCAGCCAGCGACCTATGCCCCGCACCACGGGAATACATAGCAGCAGGGCCATAACCCGGCCCCCGTTGACAAACATGGCCAGCAGGTAGCGAGTAGCCTCGTTGTG
Source organism: Armatimonadota bacterium (assembly GCA_012961305.1). Classification (GTDB taxonomy): domain Bacteria; phylum Armatimonadota; class UBA10988; order UBA10988; family DTZQ01; genus DTZQ01. The sequence goes on from DTZQ01000244.1 coordinate 5,088, forward strand.
CGCTGCCAGGTAAGAGCGCAGGAGATAACCGATTAGGGCCGGGAACCCCAACCAAACGACCGCTGTACCTATGCCCAGCAGAAAAAGCACATCTTGGTCGTCGGGGCGGAGAACTACGGTACAGAAGGTGAGCACTGCCAAACTGAAGAAGCACAGGGCCCCGAAGGTCTGTACGTTGCGCAGAATGCGCAAGCGGTCCTGGTCGGTGAACGCCCCCGGCACGTCCAAACGGGGAATAGCTCCCGACAGCAAGCCGTAGAGCAGGTAAGCCAGCGAAAGCAGCAGTACCACCAAGGCTACCCGCAGAAACAACACCAATACAGTATCTATGGCGGCTTTAACCCGTTCCAGGAACATACTCCCCGTTGGAGCCATGATTCTTCTCCCAACCAAAAGTATATAGTGACTACTCAGCCGGAGGCTGATATTCCCGC
>DTZQ01000245.1 GCA_012961305.1 Armatimonadota bacterium
ACCACCTCCGCCGGGTCGAGCCCCAAACGGGGAAGCCACCCTACGGCCCGCCGATACACGCTGGGCGTGAGGACCAGCATCTTCTCCTCCCCGAACTCCTGGCGGATTAGACGCAGGATAACCTCAATGTAGAGGTCTTCCGCAAGCAATTCGGCCTCCTCGGGCAGAGAAATCAGAGGAGAGTATTCCCAGTCACCACTCAACAGAGTTTCACAGAGGTTTCGTTTGGTCTCCATCGGCCAACCCTCACAACTCATGGCCGCGTTGAACAAAGTTTGCAGGGTCCGGGCGTTAAGGCGGGTGGAGGCCATCAATCCGGTGAACAAAGCGTACTTCAACTCCTCGCCGGCCTCCGGGTCGTCAATAGTGGCGGTCAGAACTGTACACACGTCCTCAGAGTTGCTGTTATCCACACCCTCAAGGAAACTGAGCAGTAGGTCACGAAGGTCTTCGCTTTCCCACTCCCCCCGCCTTATCAAGTAGGCCACCGCCGCCGGGAGGTTGTAGGGAATGCCATGTTCTATCAAGGGGTTGGTGATTTCCACGGCCCGCTCGGCTACGCAGTCCTTCAGGTAGTCCGAGGCCGACTCGCGCTTTAACACCTCCAGGACCACAAAACCCCACAGATGGTTGTCCTCTGCCAAGCGCGTGTGGGCCTGCCAGCGGTATTCGCCTTCGTCGTATTTGTCGTAACCGTACCGCCAGAGGTAGTAATTTTTGATGCCCTGCGTGGCGGCCTCCTCCAACACCTCATATTCCTGCTCCGACAAATCCCATTCCTCTGCCAGTTGGTCCAGGAAGGAGACCGGCTCCGGGGCTTCCAACTCGCCCGGCGGGGGCAGGTTGGCTGCATCGTTCAGTTCCTTTAAGTAGGGCGCGGGCTGTTCAAATATCCCCTCATAGGCTTCCTCTAAATCCTCCTCCGTCGGTTCGGGGGTGGCCAGGACAATGGGCCCCAGGGTGTCCAGGGTCGGAAAGTGCTGAGCCAGGTAGCACAACCGCCGTTCCTTTTCCGCTGCCTCGGGAATTGCCTCTGCTTCATCCCTTAAATCCCACTGGAAGGCCTGCCAGTCAGCCCCATACTCGAACAGCCAAACCAGGATTAACCAATGGTCAATCTGATGGTAGTGGATTTCCTCCCCGGTCGCCGGGCTGGCCAGCACGCCCATCAACTCACTGCCATCTATCGGCGGGGGTTCAATGCGCTCCAAGCGGCGGCCACGCACGATTTTAGCCCGGGCCTCCCGAATGGAAGCGTCCGACTCCAGCACCTTCGCTTCCACCAAATGGGCATACAGGCGACCTATGGTGTCCAATAACCGGCGCCCTTCTGACGGTTTAACCTCGCCTGCTTCCTCCGGGAGGAAATCGTGTACTAAGTAACTGAAATGCCAGGGTTCCAATTCCTCCAAATGCTCTATCTCTGAGGAGAAATCGAGGAAGTCGAGAAATATTTGGAGGTCCTCCCACAGGCCGGGGACCTTTTCCTCCCCACGGGTTTCGGCCTCCCGTTGCAGGAAGGACTCCACCTGTTCCGCAGTCAGCACCGGCTCCCATTCTATTTCCCCCTCGTAATAGGAGCGAACCTTGTCCAGCACGCCTTGCAGAATTTTGCCCATGGTTAGCCTCCTCCGCGCGATTCTTTGCCCCGAGTCTTATTATAACCCATTAGGGCCAACTTGTCCAACGGATTTTGACAAAATGTCGGCAGAGGAGTATAATTAAGCGAGGGGAAAACTGCGGACCAGGAAATCAGGTGGTCTCCCCCTACAGTGGTGCTGAGATAATCACCGCCGAGCAACTGGGAAACTGGGTCGTTGCAGGATGCACGATGCAGGATGCCCCCCCTCTATCCCCCCGCACGCGG
>DTZQ01000246.1 GCA_012961305.1 Armatimonadota bacterium
CCCCCGTATGCCCATCTCTTTCAGCGTCACCCGCCGCCGCCAGAGGGAAAAACTCATGTACACGAAAAGCATCAACAGGGTCAGGGATTTGACCCCCGGTATTTTGGACAGCCGCCAGGCATAGGCCTCAATCAGGCCCACCCAGACAGCGATTTCCAACAATGCCCGATATGGCTCTCCCAGAAAATTGCCCCTTTCCATCTATTTCTCTCCCTCACCCAATCGGCAGGCGGACGATTTTGCCGTCCTCCGCTGAGCGGTAGGCGGCCAAAGTAATTTCCAATGCCTGCTTGCCGTGGGTGCCGGGAATGTCCGGCTGGCGGTCGTGGCGGACGCAGTCGAAAAAGTGCTGCAACTCGTCCCGCAGGGCATCCCTGGGTTCTAAAGTGATACGTTCGGGCTTGTCCCCCTGCCGACAGAAAACGAGCGTGTTCACATTCCCCCCGTAGCGCATTGCTCCCCGAGTACCTGCCAGGCCAAAGTCGTAGGCTCCAAGGGGGAATATCTGGCTGCTCTGCAAGGCCCCTACGGCGTCGTTCTCGAATTCGAGGGTGATGAAAATATTGTCCTCCACGTCCGTATCGGGGAAAGTTCCGAAGTTCATCACCCCCCGCACGTTGCGCACTCGTCCACCGTACCAGCGCAGAAGGTCAATTTCATGGACGAAACCCTCAAGCAGTCCCCCCACTTTGCTGCGCTGCCGCCGCCAACCTTCCACCCCCGGCTCTGGCCGCCCCCCCATCCGAATGGCGTAAAGCATCTTCACCTCGCCCAGGTCGCCTGCCTCCAAGCGCCGCTTCATTTCCTTGAACGCCGGTTGGAAACGACGCACGAAACCAATCATCAGTTTCACCCCGTTATCTTCTGCTGCCTGCAGCATTACGTCACACTCGGACAGCCGCAAAGCCATAGGTTTTTCGCAGAAAATGTGGCAGTGCGCCCGCGCCGCCGCTACACAGATGTCCTTGTGGGTGTAGGTCGGGGTAACCACCAGCACGCAGGTCAGTTCCTCCTGTTCCAGCAGTTCCTGGTAACTGTCATAAGCCCGACAGCCCTCATATTGCTCCGCAACCGCCCGGGCGCTGGTTAAATTGAGGTCGCACACCGCCGTCAATTCCACGCCTTCCAATTCAGCCACAATGGCTGCCTCCCGCCGCCCTAACTTGCCACAACCGATGACCGCAGTTTTGAGCACCTTTCCCATGCTTCCCTCTCCTTCCTGCTGACCCGTTGTCCGAATGATTTGAACAGAACCATTTGTTCCGGAGCGCGAAAGCCATGCTTTCGCGCCCAAGCGAGGCTTCGGCACTCCAAAGGGTTCAACTACTGAGTATAGCACAAACGGGCGAAAATGGCAAATGTGGCTTCTCCCTTGACAAATTCCCACTTTCAGGGTATCCTCAAAAGTTGCTGGTTACAGGTAAACCTTAGGCCTCGGGCCTGTTACTTAACGTAATGAAAGGAGCGACCGATGAGTTCGTGGGCTGAGAGACAGTGGGAACAGATGAGTTGGGAGCAGCGGGTGGGACAACTGCTCTGTTCCGGGGTGGGAGAGAAGCGGGAAACGGTGGAACGCCTAATTGCTCAGGGGCACCTGGGCGGGCTGATTCTGTACACCAAAGACCTGCCCGACCCGGCAGGGGCAGCCGCACTGACCAACCATTTCCAGCGCCTTGCGCCAGTGCCGCTGCTCCTGTCTGCCGACTTTGAGGCGGGGGTAGGACGGCTCGTGCGCGGGGCTACCGCCCTGCCCAGCAATATGGCTTTGGGAGCCGCAGGCGAGGAGGAATTGGCCCGCCTGGGCGGGCGAATCACGGCGGTAGAAGCGCGGGCCTTGGGCATTCACTTGATTTACGCGCCGGTGGTGGACGTCAACGTTAACCCGGCTAATCCCATCATTAACATCCGCTCCTTCGGCGGGGACCCAGAGGAAGTGAGCCACCTGGCGGTGGCCTGGATTGAGGCCTGCCAGGCCCACGGTGGACTGGCGACGGCCAAACACTTCCCCGGCCACGGAGATACAGCGGTGGACTCCCACCGCGCCCTGCCCACCGTGCCCCATGGCCGAGAGCGCATGGAGCGGGTCGAGTTAAGGCCCTTCCGGGCCGCCATTGAGGCTGGCGTGACGGCCATAATGACCGCCCACATCCATTTTCCGGCCATAGACCCCACGCCCGGCCTGCCCGCCACCCTCTCGGAGAAAATTCTGACGGGCCTGCTGCGGCGGGAGATGGGCTTCAGGGGATTGATTGTGACCGACGCGCTGGGCATGTGGGCCATTAAACATAACTTCGACCCTGCCGATGCGGTGGTGCGAGCGGTACAGGCCGGCTGTGACTTCCTCTTAGTGGACGACCCGGAACTCAGCCACACCGCCCTGACCGAAGCGGTGCGCGAGGGACGGGTCTCAGAGGAGCGACTGCGGGATGCAGGCCTACGGGTGCTACAAGCCAAGGAGCAGTTGGGCTTGGTTGACAGGGCTCTGGTGGACGAGGCTGCGGTGAGGGAGCGAGTAGGCACAGAAGAACACCTTCAGGCCGCGTTGCGCCTTGCCCGGGCGGCGGTGACCCTGCTGCGAGGGGAAGAGAATTTGGAAGCCCTGCGCCGGAAGGCGAAACTGCTTGCCCTCACCCCGCCCCGCACCCGCTACACCGGCGAGTCCTCCAGCGAACGCTGGCTGGAAGCCCTGCAGACCAAGTTCCCCCATTTAGAGGCCCTTCCGCTGGAGGAGCAACTGCCCGACGAACAGATGACGGCCGCGGTACAGCGGGCTGGCAAGTGTGAGGCGGCCATTTTCGCCGTGTTTGCGGAGCCAAAAGCCTACGACGAATCGGGCGTGCGGGTGGAGGAGAAGCAGGCCGACCTCGTGGCCCAGTTAGCCTCCCGCGTGCCTACCGTGGTGGTGGCGTTGGGGAGTCCCTACACCTTGCCCCGGTTCCCAGCGGCGCACGTCTGGCTGTGCACTTACAGCGAGTGCGACGCCTCCCTGCAAGCCGCCGCCGAGGTGCTGGCCGGAGAAGTCACGCCCAGTGGGCAGTTGCCGGTAGCCCTGTCGGAGGAGCGTTGAGTTCGCAGGCCCCCGCTCCACCACCCCGATGCACGATGCAGGATGCAGGATACAGGATGCAGGATACCCCCCCTCTATC
>DTZQ01000247.1 GCA_012961305.1 Armatimonadota bacterium
CAACGGAAGTTGGTTCCCTCGGTTTCAAACCGACTTGGTAACCGTAGCCCAAGATTTCCATCTTGGGTGGTCTTCGGGGGAGGAATTTGACCGGGGAAGAAGGTTTCCGGAACGAAATTGTGCCCCGCTGTACTAAGGGCCGCGGTTGGGAAACAGCCTTGAAAAAGGTTATTGGGTTAATTTTTCTGCTGATTGGAGTTTCATTTCCCTGGAATGCCCTCCCTGTCACCGGGGAAAAGCGTTTGGAATTGGCCGTAGGGCAAGAGCAACTGATTCCCACACAGGGCTTGGTTCGCCAAGAACTCATCGACCCCTCCCTGGCAGACTTAAGCATTGGTCCAGATGGCCTGAGGGTTACGGGCAAGAAAGTAGGTACTACGGTGCTTCACGTGTGGGATGACCGCGGGCGGACTTCCTATGAGGTGGTGGTACAAGCGGCTCCTCCTCCCGCCGAGGACCTGGCGACTCGCATCCGCGAGGCCCTGGCGGCGGAGGAACTGCTGGCTGGTGAGCAGATTGCGGTGGAAGTAATAGAGGGTGAGGCTGTTCTAAGAGGAACCGTTTCTTCAATGGCCGTAGTCGAACGGGCAGAGGAAATTGCCCGCCGGTACGCGGAGAAAGTACGCAATGAACTGCGCGTACCTCCGCTGCCCAGTTTGGAAGAGCGTATCCGCCGCCGCATCCGGGATGAAACGGGGGCCCAAGTGCAAGTTCTGTCCCGCAATGGAACCATTGTGTTGGAAGGAGAGGTCGCTTCTCTGGCCGTTCAACGTCGAGCGGAGGCTATTGCACGGGCCCTTTCTCCGGGGCGGGTAGTCAGCCATTTGAGGGTGCGAGAGGAGGAACGTCCCCAAATTGAGGTCACCGTTCTGCAGAACGTACCGGTAATCGGGGCTCCTATGTGGCCTCAACCCATCCGGGTGGCAGTTAACAGTTCAGAACTCATTCGCGTACCGGGCCAGTTGATCCGGGTAGCCATTGCTACGGACGAAATCGCTGAACCGGTTCCCATTCCCCCCCAGGAAGTGCTCATTAACGGCAAGAAAGAAGGACAGACCAACCTTTATCTCTGGTATCGACCGGACCCGTTCTTGCCCGAAGAGAAGTTAATGGGTTATCAGGTGGAGGTGTACAGTCCCTATCCCACTCTCCCCCCAGTTACAGCGCCCGGGGTGGAGCGACCCCCCACTGCTCCGGCGCCACCGGTTGAAGTCGCTCCTCCCGCTCCTACTTGGACGGCGGAGAAGCGAGAGGAGTTGCAGCATAATATTGAGGCTGCCCTGATGGAAGTGGGAGTGTCAGGGGTGCGGGTGATGATTGTTCCCAGGGAGGAGACCGTTTCGGTGGTTATTCATGGGGAAGTACGCACGGAGGAAGATAAAACTCGAGCCGAGCAATTGGCGTCTGCCTACGCCCCCGGAGAGAACCAAGTGGTGAACCTGATTCGGGTCATTCCTCCCCCAGCCCCACCGCCTCCCACTCCCGTAATGGAAGCGGAGGTGGAACCACCTCTGGAGGAACAAGCGGCCCGCTTGGAAGCAGCCATCGCGGAACTGGGAATTGACGGGGTGCGGGTGGATATTATCCGCAACGAAGATGGAGGGCATAACGTGCGGCTATATGGCGAGGTCGCCACCGCCTTAGACCGCATCAATGCCGAAACCGTAGCCCATTTCTACTACAGCAGTGGCTTAGACCAAATCTACAACCAGATAGAGGTCCAAATGCTACCCCCGGAACCACCCCTGAAGGAAGTAGCACCACCTGGGGTGCCCGCACCTCCAGAAGAAGTTCCGGCTGTACCCGTGGCCGAAGTACCTCCAGCAGTACCCCCAGAGAAGCGCCGGCCCATAGAGGAGCGATTTGCGGAGGTCAATCCTTTCCCCCAAAGCGTGTACTTGGAAACGGTAGGCAACACGGTTCGGGTAAAGGGTCTGGTTCCCTTCGACCGAGACCGAGAGCAGGTGGTGAGTTTGGTAGAGGAATTGCTCACCCCGGAACAGACGGTAGATGATTCGAGGTTGGTGGTCAAGCCCCCTCAAATTCTTACCGAAGTAATGTTTCTGGAAATGGGCGAGAGCGATTTTGAGCAGTTGGGCATTGAGTACGGGACGGTAATCTCATTGTTTGGAGCCGGAGCACCGGGAGCACCGGGAGCAGCGGTGGGTGCCGGGGCCGGGGTCGGGCCTTCACAAGTGATACCCGGACAGGCAGTCTTGGGGGAGCCCTGGCCCGGAGCAACCTTTGGGCGAGTGGACCCGCTGGGAATGCGCGTTCAAATGCTCATTCAGGAGGGAAAGGCCCGCACGCTCCAACGTCCCAACATAACGGTTAACAGCGGAGAATCCGCTTATATCAACGTGGGTGAACGCATTCCCCTCCCCGAAGTAACGGCAGCCGTGGGAGCAGCAGTCCAGGCGGTGCGGTATGAAGAGGTGGGCATTATGTTGGATGTTACGCCGGAGGTGATTGCCGGTTCCAACTTGATTCAAATGACGATGATCGCAGAGGTGTCGGCGCCTGATTACAGTGCAGCCGTTATGGTCGCGGGCACCCTGGTGCCGGTCATTACTACCCGGATAGCCGAGACGGTGTTGACCGTGCACAGTGGACAGACCATCGTCTTGGGAGGTTTAATTTCCGAGGAGGAAAGGAAAAACATTCGGCGAATTCCTTTTCTGTCGGAAATTCCGATTCTGGGTGAGTTGTTTAAATATCGAGAAACGCGGACGGAGCGGACAACTTTGGCCGTAGTGCTGCGGCCGCGAATTTTACCTTTAGTGCCCCTCTTGCCCCAACCTTCTCCTGGGGCTGGGCAAGGGGTTGGGGTGTCGGGCCCGCCATTGGAAGTGGGGACCACATCGGAGGTCCCCCTGCCCCCGGAAAGGTCAGGAAGCCTCGGCCCATAGCAACCCCGACTCCTGGGGGAGGGAGGTGAAGAATCATGCCAGCACGAGTGCTAATTGCTGATGCTTCCGAGGATATGCGGGCAACCCTTCGCGAGTTGCTGGAGTTGGAGAGTAACATTGAGGTGGTGGACGAAACGGACGACGGCAGCGAAGTGACAGCGCTGATTGGGCCGCTACGGGTGGACATTGTCCTCTTAGACATTGACCTATCCGGAGCCGATGCTATCACTTTGACGGAGCGGATTACCACTCAATACCCCACCTGTGGAGTCATCATTACTTCCCCGGCGGCTGACCCGGAGCGCATGCGGGCGGCCATGCAGGCGGGGGCCTCGGATTACTTGGTTAAACCCCTTTCGGGACCGGAGTTGACTGGGTCTATTGAGCGGATTTATCAACGGTTGGCGCGGGTTAAAACGGCAGTGCTGCCCGGGGGGGAGGAGGTTACCCTGCCCTCAAAAACTGTTTCTGTGTACAGTCCTCAGGGAGGGGTAGGGAAAAGCATGTTGGCCGTGAACTTGGGCGTGTGTCTGGCCCAAGAGTCAGGGAAGAACACCGTGCTGGTGGACCTTAACTTGCAATTTGGGGATGTTGACCTGATGCTCAATATTATGCCGGAGCGCACCATTGCGGCTATTATTCCCCGGCTTAATCAGTTGGACGCTGACCTCATGGAGAGTTTCCTGACCACCCATCCGGCTTCGGGCCTGAAGGTGCTGGTAGCCCCCACCCGCCCTGAATATGCAGATACTATCACGGTCTTTGTGGTGGAGAAGATTTTGCAGGTTTTACGGGAACGGTACACCTACATCGTCGTGGACACTCCCTCCGTGCTGCAGGATACTACCCTAACCGCCTTAGACCATTCTGACCTTATCCTGTTATTGACCGCCTTGGACCTGTTGGCTCTGCATAACACTAAAATTGCCTTGGAGATGATGCAAAAACTGCGCTACTCTGAGGACAAAGTTAGATTAGTCCTCAACCGTTCCAATGCGGATGTAGGCATCAGCGTGGAGGATGTGGAGGAAGCCTTGGATTACCCCATCACTGCCTTTATTCCCAGCGATGGTCGTGTGGCTGTGACCTCGGTTAATGAAGGAGAACCCTTTGTGCTCAGCCATCCCCATACTCAGATTGCGCAGAGTATTCGCCGAATTGCCTACTTAGTAATGGGTCGGGAAGAAGAGTTCTCACCGGAAGTGGCGCTGGAGGCCAGGGAGGAATCCGCCCGCCGCGCCCGGCGAGGAATCCTGGAAATTCTGTTCGGGTCAGCCCAATAAAAGGGGGAACGATGAAGCAAGGGTCATCGTTATCTATAATTAGAACGAAAAAGAGGGTAGGGGGGAAGGAGGTGACATTATGTCCTTGCTGGAACGTTTGGAGAAAATTACTCGGGCAGAGACCCTTGAGGTGGAAGAACTTCAGCCGGTAGAGGAGGAAAAAGAGGAACTCTCAGAGGAAGAGCGGTATTTCCAACTTAAATATGCGGTCTACGATGCCATTGTGGAAAACGTAAGCGACCGGGCATTGGAAAACCGGGATGAGGAGCGCCTTAAGGCAGAGATAGATGAAATCCTCAATGCCTTTGCCGAAAGCCGTGGTTTAGCCATCTCCCGCGCAGACCGCATCAAACTGTTGACGGACTTTGTTGATGAGTTAATCCATTTTGGACCTCTGGAGGGATTCCTTAACGACCCCACTGTGTCCCGGATTATGGTCAATGCGCCGGATGAAATTTACATTGAGCGTCTGGGCAGGTTGGAAAAGACCCCGCAAAGGTTCCGGGACGAGGACCACATCTTGGAAATTGCCCAGCGGATTGCGGAGCGGCTTAATGCCCGGCTGGATGAAAACACCCCCCTGTTAGACCAGAAACGGCCTGATGGCTCTCGCGTGCGCATTGTAATCCCTCCCCTGGCCCGGAAGGGGCCTACCATTACCATTCACAAACTGGCGCGGAACCCGCTGGAGATTGAGGAGGAGGAAGAAAGGGAACAACAGGCGGAAATCGTTGCCGAACCCTTCTTCGAACTGCGCAGCCGCATTCAGGAGCGTATTATCCGCGAAATTGACCCCGAACTGGCCACTGGCGAAGACATGGAGCGGCTCCGTACCCAAGTGGAAAACCTGTTAGATGTTGCTTTAACCGATGAAGGGGCGGTTCTCTCCCGGGCGGAAAGGAGTCAGGTGCTCAATGACATTCTCAATGAAATGGTAGGGCTGGGACCCATTGAACCCCTCCTATCTGAAAAGACATCCCATCATCCGGTCCCCAACCCGAAGAGCCATAGCCCCAAAAACGACTGAAAAATAATTGTTTCAAAGAAACAAAATGAGCCAAATAATTAAAATAACCCATCAACATTGTCTCCACATGAACAAATTTCTTTTCAAAAAAAGCCGGAAAGATAAAAAAGGCGGCCAAACCAAGACCCCAGGCCACCCCAATAACCACCGGAATAATTGCTCTTAAAGGCTTTTGGTAA
>DTZQ01000248.1 GCA_012961305.1 Armatimonadota bacterium
GCAGACCCCCTTTCCATGCCCGTTGAGGAAGTAAATGGTGCCGTCTCCCGTGAGATAGGCCAACAATTTGATGAGGTAGGGCAGTTGCGGCGAACTGTACCGCAGGGGGAGCAAACCGCGCCGTTTCAAGTGGGCGAGGATTTGGCTCCGGCTGTTGCCTCTATCGCCTTTGTCCAGGCGGAGCAACGCTTGCTGCACGTCCTCCTCGTCCACGATGACCTCGTCCGATGGTTCCTCGTGAGGCACTCCCTCAAAGGGACAGACGGCCACGCGGTCGCCGACCTGTAATTCCTCCAAGGGCCGCATCCCCTCCGGGGTGAAGAAGGGATGGTCGGCGGTTGCCTTTACCTCCTGACCACTACGGGTCAGAAGGCGGTACACCGGTTGTCGGGGCCGCATGGACAAAAATCGCCGCAGGCCGGTCACGCTCAGACAACCTTGCTGCTCATCGAAACAGCGAATCTGCTCCCGAACCCACCGGGCGGCAAACTGCTCCAGGGGCAAAGTGTACCCGTGGGCGTGCAGTATGCGGGCGTCACCGGTGAGGCAGCAGATGTCGAAGCCTACCCCTCCAGGGGAAATCACCCCGTGTTCTCCTTCGGTGGCTGCCACGCCGCCGATGGGAAATCCGTAGCCCTGATGGGCATCGGGCATGGCCAGGGAAAGGCCCACAATGCCCGGCAGACAGGCTACGTTGGCCACCTGCTCCAGGGTCAAATCCCGCTTAATGGCCGGCAGCAACTCCTCATCGGCGTACACCAGGCCCGCCGTACGCATCCCCGGCTTGTAGGTCTGAGGAATGCGATAGCGGTACTCATCTACCTTTTCCAGGGGAACTTTCGTTGCCATGGCTCACCTCCTATATGTCAAAAAACACCTGCACCCGCACCCCTTTCTCCGTCTCCTCCACCTGCAACTGGTGGTAGGTGACCGCCTTTACGTCCAACCGGAACTCATGCCGCGCCGGGTCTATTTCCTCCCCCCACATACGCCCCCGCAGCCTCCGTTCCGTCAACTCTTCAATTTCAAAACGGGAAGGAATAAAGGACTTGGCGTCGAAATAGAACAATATCTCATTGAGCCACTTCACCAATAAAGTTTCGCGGTCTTCGCTCTCCACCTCTACCCCCACGGCCTGTTGGGGCCGAACGGTAGCGGGGTCGGTCAGGAGGTTGATCAGACCTAACGCGGCCTGGGTGAAGGCTTCAGCAAAATTGCTCCCGTAGGCTGCCAGACCCACGACCGCCGGGTGTTCCAGGATTTCAAATCGGGCTGGGTTCATGATTGCATCTGTCGCTCAGAGTTTACGACTCGTCTTAACATTATACCTGAATTGCCGCAAAATGGCAAGTACTTTTTAACCACTCATCTACGCGCGGTTTGTCGAAATTTCCGACAGGAGGGTCGAAAAAGTATACGTTGAGCGAAGAAAGAGAAAGTCCCAAGCCACGCCCCCCATTCGCGGGGAAACAGCGGAAGTAACCATTCCGCTCAGCAGGAGGAATATGCCCCTCGCTGGCGAATTCCCTGTACAAACCTTTAAGGTTATCTGGTCTTTGGCTGATGGGAGAAGAAA
>DTZQ01000249.1 GCA_012961305.1 Armatimonadota bacterium
AGGGACACCGAGGCCGGAGGTAGGTGGGGCGTAGCCGGCACGGAAATGGAGAAGTTGCTCTCCACCCCGAAGGTGTCCACTGCGGTCACCGCGTAGTAGAAGGTGGTGTTGTTGACCAAGTTGAGGTCAGTAAAGGTAGTTACGTTCGGCGGAAGCAGTTCCAGATTGAGTTGGGTGATACCACCGGCTTCGGCAGGATGCCGGGCAGTAAATTCCGTAGTGCTGCGGTAAATGTTGTAGCCGGCCAGGTCGGGAACCCCTTCCAGACGCAGCCAGCGCAAGGTGACCTGCCTGTCCTGGCCCGTGGCCTGCAAACCCTGGGGGGCGGGAGGTGGGCCATTGGGAACCACGGTGACCTCATTGGAAGGCTCACTCTCATTGCCCGCCCGGTCCACGGCGGTTATGCGATAGGTGAAAGCGATGTTGTTAGTTACGTTCCGGTCCAGGTAAGTAGTCAAGGTGCCTGGAACCTCATCAATTTTGGCGAAGGTCAAGCCCTGGCGCACTCCTCGGCGCCCTGGGCGCCCAAACTTGCCCCCAAACAGGTCTGCCCGGCTGCGCGGTCCCCACAGGCCCCGGCCTCCCCCCTGAGCCCGGTAAATGTTGTAATGGTCAATATCAGCCTCTAAATTGGGCTGCCACCGCAGGGTTACCTCCGCATCCCCGGCTTCGGCCACCAGGCCCCGAGGGGCCTCCGGAGGCCGTTCGGTGGGCGTCACGGCCACGGTGGTCACCCCGGTTCCCTCCAGAATGGAGCGGGTGCCTGCGGTGACGTCCATGAAAGCCACAATGCGGTAGACATAGGAGACGCCATTGAGCACATCGGTGTCGGTATATTCGGTGGCTGTACCGGGCAGGGTAGCGATGAGCACTTCCGGCCCCCCGGCTGCGCGGCGGTAGATGTTGTAGCCGTCCACGAAGGGGTCAGGACTGGGCAACCAAGTAAGGCGGATGAAGCCGTCGCCGGGGATGGCCTGTACGTTGGTCGGCGGGGAAGCCAAGCCGGGCCCGGCTGTGGCCTGGGCGGAGGTAGAGCGCGGCCCTTCCCGTCCCCTCAAGTCCACCGCCGCAATAGCATATTCGTATTCAAAACCGATTTGTACGCTGGTATCTTCCCAAGTACTGGTCTCACCCCCCTCGATAAAAGCAATCCGCTGGAACTCCGCCTGACGGCTGCGGGTGCGCAACTGGCGTTGACCGACTATGCGGCGGTAGATGTTGTAGCCCGAGGCTCGCCCCGCACCTACGGGCGACCAGGTGAGAATTACGCTGCTTCGAGTAGGCATAGCCCGTAGGTTTTGCACCGCGAGGCCTTCGGCCCGGTCTCGGCCCCGACCCACGTTGAACAGTAGGGTAAGGACTAAAATGCCGATAAGGGCGGGGAGGAAGTTACGGCGCCCTCGTTTTTTCTCCGGTGGTTTGGGTTTCTCTGGCGGGGGGGCACTTACCAAAGCCGCCGCGGCCTTACGGGCGGTATCCATAATGGCCTCGTTTTCCAATTGCCGCCGCGTCAAAATATAGCCTGGCCGGCGAGCATCAGCCTCCCCCCGCACAAAGTAAGTGTGAACTTCCGGGTTCTCCGGGGTGAAAGTAGCCACCGGGTACTCGTTGAGCAGGAGGCCAATGGTTAGATGTTCTTGGTCTTCGGACAAACTATACTCTTCGATGGACCCGCTGACGACCGAATCCACCCCCAACTTTCGGGCAAACTCCACCGCGGCCGTCAACTCCGTGGGTGGATTCTCCACCTCCTCTTCGGTAATCAGCCCTCGCTGCAGGGCCAGTTCAATTAGCGGATTTTCCGTGGTCACCCGGAGCAGTTCCACCGGCCGCGGGCCAGTTATACTGCTGCCTGGGCCTAATTGCAAGCGCAGAGCCGTGGTTAGACGTTCCGCCAGGTCCGCATCCTGTTCCGTGCGGTTGGCCAGGGGCAGCAGATAAATGCTTCGCACCTCTGTTTCCGCCTGCGCTGCCTGGTGACGCCGAGCAATCCCATAGGGCCAGTACAGCAGCGCCAGGAAACTGAGAAGAGTGACCAAGGCTATGCGACGTTGCCCCGAATTGTACCTTAACTTTTTCATCACTTGCCTCCTGCTTTTACCGAGTTAATACCAAAGTACGCACGGCACGCACCTTTTCTTCCGGCGTAGAAGCCACCACTTGGCAGAGATATTGGCCAGCCGGTACTAAACGGCCCTGTTCGTCTCGGCCATCCCAAACGGCAGTGTGCGTGCCGAGGCCCCGAGCCCTGTTTTTCTCCAGGGTGCGCACCAATCGCCCCTGGAGGGAAGTAATGCTGACTTCCACCCGGGCCGGCTGGGAGAGGGTATAAGCAAGGGCCATCCCTGCCCTAAGGGGGCGAATCCAAAGGTTAGTTATTTGCAACCTTTCCGCGCCTCGCCTTTCCGCCCGCACCAAGAAATGGCGCACCCCACTGGGCCCTGGACGGAAGGTATAACCGGCCGGGCCCGGCATAACCCGCCGCTCACCGCTCTCCTGGTCAATCAAGGTCAGCCGAAGGTCGGGAGGAACCTCCCGTCCATTCCAGCGCAGGGTCACTTCCCCCTCCGGGCGAGTGGTGCGCACCGTAAAAGCCCAAGTTTGAACCCCTACCACTGGAGCCCGCAAATCCCGCAAGTATTCTCCATTATTTATACCCCAATCGCTGTGGGTCAAACTTAACTCCAAGAAATCCGCCCAGCGCGGCAGGGGTGGTTGGTCTATATCCAGCGGGTCATAGCCGTTGGCAGCGCGGGCGCAAGCGCCAATCCACAGGGGATTGCTTTTCAAGTTAGGAGCCTCAGCCCACAAAGCCAATTGCCAGCCGTCAACGGGGGAGCGAGGTTTGCTGCGGAAAACCGGCTGCGAATAGGGCCCAATGGCCCGAGGAGGGTGAATTACCAACACCAGAGGTTGCAAGGCCCGTACCCAGTACCCCCGCCAGGGTCGGAGTAGGGTGCCCGGCTCCGCAGAGAACTGATAGGGTGGCCAACCCTCAGGGTTGTATTCGTACAGGGTGGCCCGAATTAAATTGGCGTTGGCCGCCTCTATCAACTTATACACCACTCCCTCTTGGGTGGTAATTTCCGCATCTAACCATGCTGTACTTACTGTATAAGGACAACCAATTTGGTTCCATCCGGGATCCAGGCGCACCGATACCCCTTGGTCGAGGGGCAAAGCACTATTGGTCGCCGGCAGGGTTACAGAATTGAGGTCCACATTCAGCAGCCAGAAACCCTCTCCGGGTTGGACCGTGGTGATAAACGCCTCGGGGAAAAAACGATAGCGGTTTTCGCGGGGGTTCCACCGCGCCACCCCGGCTCCTCCGGTGCCCAAAGTGCCCAGGCTCCCCAGGAGATATTGCAGGTCCAGACTGAAAGTATCGGTGAAGGGAATGGAAATCATGTCCAATTCCCGCTGTAAGGCCGGCAGGGGCAACTGGGGCAGAGCCGGGATTTCTATGGTCCGCTCCAGGGATTTACTGGCCAACCCCAAGCCCCCGACCGAAACCACAAAGGTCTGCGGTCCTGGGGCCTGAGTAGGCAGGGCCCTCACCTGCCATTGGGCTTTCCCCTCCATGTCTACGGGCACTGCACCTACCGTTTGGGTGCGCGGTTGACCGGGCATCAACTCCAGTCCCTCAGGTAGACTAATGGAAAACACCACACTGTCCAGGGGAAGAGCCCCGATATTATCAGCGTAGGCTTCAATAACGAAGGGATTAGGAGTACGATAAATGTGTGCAGCAGGTTCGGTCTGGGCAGTGTTAGGGTCATCGCCTCGTTGCAGGCCCAGGCTGAAGGGAGAGCCCACAGCGAAAATATAGGGACGATTGAAATCTGAAGTGGCCCCTCCCAGACCAAAGTAGGTAATGTAGCGCCGGGACTCATTAATCCCCAAAGTTTGGGGCTCCCAGCGAATGGAATAGGCCACATCCTCAGAGGGCAATCGGTTCAACAGGGGAACATAATCCCAAGTAACGCCGTTCATGAACCGGAAAGGGCCCAGGATAAGTTGGTCCGGAGGGCCAGCCGTTTCCGGCGCCGTTTTGACATCAGCCCCATCGAGCAAGGCATAGAGGATGGCGGCCGGTTGCAGGGCATTGTCAAAGGTCCGCCACTCCTCAGGAATGCTCGAGGTAATCCCATCGGGAAAGCGAGTCTCCACCACCACCGGCTCATCCACTCCCGCCACTCGGAAGGGCTGGCCATCGAGGGCGTTGCGCCCAAAAGTGAGGTCCAGAAACAGGCGCAAGCCCACATCCGCCGGCTGATTGGTGCGATTGGTCAGGCGAAATTCAATGCGCACCGCATCCCGTACCAATTGCAGTTTCTGTTCTACCAAAATGTCCTCCCGCACCCCCGCCGGAATGCCGCCGTTACTGCCCGTGGCTCGACCATCTATAACCTGATTTATGCCCTGAAGATTGGTGGGAATACGCCAAGCAAAGTCAATATCCCGCGCCCCGGCAGTGGCGTCGCGCACCGTTAAATCCTGGGCCGGGTTGTTCATTTGGGCGAAAATGGAGTTCACCTCGTAGTCCACATCGTTAATGCGAATTACGGCATAGGAAGTAAAGCGGGCCCCAGCCGTGGGGTCAATTGGGTCTCCCAGAAGGGGAAGGTTATCATCGGCTGCAGTTTGGGGGTCTCCCCCCATAGTGTCCACCGTAAATCGGCCCCCGACAAAGACGTCATATCCGCTGGAAGTACGCACAAAGTAGTGTTGTTGGAGGCGGACCTGTAAATAGTTATTGGAAACGAATACCTCTTGCGCTGAAGGCGCATATCCTGCCCGAACCTCCCCCCCTACGCCGACTAATAATCCCCCTACCACAGCCCAGAAGAGTAGTTTTCCCTTCCCTCCCTTCACCATAAATGCCTCCTCTTAATCGCCTATCGCATCCAGACGAAACCCCTTACGGCACGCCGTACCTCTGCCTCTGGGGTAGTAGCCGTGACCTCTACCAAATAGTAACCATTGGGCACCGGTCTTCCCTGATGGTCCCTTCCCTCCCATATCTGCACCTGGCGTCCAGGCCCCTTACGGCCACCGTTTACCCGCCAAATTTCCCTCCCTTGGCGACTTAGGACCCGCACTTGCACCTGGGCTTCCCGCGAGAGGGTGTAAACCACCTGACAACCTCCCCGTCCGACCCGTACTGAGAGTTCGAGGAGGTGCAGAGAGGGCCCTAAGCCCCGAGGGACAGCCTGCAGGGAGAAACCCCGGGTTTCACCCTTCGCTGCGTGATAGGTATAGGCAGCGCAGGTTCGCAGGCAGACCTTCCGCCGGGCTTGCCGGTCGAACAGGAGGAGTTGGTACTTAGCCGGCACGCGGGCCAAGTTGGACCAGGTTAGGGTTACTTCCCCCTCCTCCGGCGAGTACACCTCGAACTCCCAAGTTTCGGCCCCTCTACCCAGTGGTCGC
Source organism: Armatimonadota bacterium (assembly GCA_012961305.1). GTDB lineage: Bacteria > Armatimonadota > UBA10988 > UBA10988 > DTZQ01 > DTZQ01. The sequence continues at coordinate 5,431 of DTZQ01000249.1, forward strand.
ATGTCCTTGGCCCAGCGTCCCTTCGACCGGCCAGCAGCAGGCAGAAGGAAGGACAAGTTCAAACTTCCGGGGAGGCCGGGTGGCTCCAAGACATCCTGCTCATCATATCCCACCTTCGCTCCCCGGGCCTGTCCAAAGAAGTTACAGGGGTCTAACAAGGGGCCGGCGGTGGCTGATAACTGCACCTGCCAGGTTTCTGCAGGAGGCGAAGATGGGGAACGGGATGGTGCAAGCCTCCGTGGTTCCCTCCTGGTTACCCCCAATTCCTGGCCCCCTACGGGTTCAGCAGAGGAATAGATAATGAGGTCTGTTTCCTCGAGGGCCAGGACCCAATAGCCTCCGAAGGGCTCCAAAACCCCTTCCCCTACATCGCCAAAGTCATAATAGCCTGGCAAGTCGGGATTGCTCAGATTGGGAACATAACTGTATAAAATACCATTAGTCCATCCCCGCTGTACCGCCTGTTTCAGGTTTAAGCGCAAATTGGCCCGGTAAAACTGTACACTGCCCCAACCTATAAATTCGTTAAAAGGAGTACCGACAAGATTCCAGCCGGGCCACAGATGGATACGATAACCCTGGGGGGCACTCACTGGTTTCCCGGCCCCGAACAGCAGGGGGGTCTCCTGGGGCAACCAAATCCAATAGCCCAGGCCCGCCGGTGGTGCACTCACGATGGGTTGAGACCCCTGGGTGTCAGGAGGGAGGAAACTGGCATAGGGGTCGGGATAATAATGATACTTATCCTCATTTACATCCGTGGGAACCCAGCGGGCAATCCGAAAGTCCGGGGTGCCGAAAATGGTCATAGGGTCAGGATTGCTCAGTTCCAAGGGCACCGAGAAAAGTCGGAGCCCCTGCCCTAAAACTGGGGGCGCAATCCGGAAAGTAATAGTAGCCGCCGAACCCTTATTCCCCGCCAAATCCTGGGCTTGAACTTGTACCGTGTGGCCCGTGGCCGCCAACTCGACGGGCGGAGTGTACTCCAGAGTACCCGTTTCCAGGGAAAAGGTGAACTCATGGGGGTCAATCAGTCGGCCATCTATCCTCAGTTCAATGGTAGCCGGGTCTACCCTCCCCCCTCCTTGGTCTACGATAGTGGCTACAATAGTAGGCCGGGCATTGTGGATGGTGGCCCCATTAAGGGGATAAATAATGCGGGCTATGGGCCCCAGAGTATCGCTGAACTGGTTTGTATAAGCGACGAGGAACTCATCCCACTGCGTATCCGCAGCGAAGTCCAAAACTTGCTGATAGGTGCGGTCATAGGAACTGGTGTTGGGAGGGAAGTAAATGGCGGTGCCGTGGGAATTATCCACATTGGTATCCAGGGGCCCCACTCCCGAAAGGTGCCCTTCCGCAATAATGGCCCCATTAATCCCCTCCACGGCGTCCATGACCGCCTGGGCGGCCTGGTCCAGAGCCGGGTCGTCAATTTGGGCCTGTAAATTGCGAGCCAGGTCGAAAATGTCAAGGTTGTCCGGGTCTCCATCCGTAGGTACACTTAGCCGGCTGCCGCTTTGGGATTGGCTGCGGGCGATGGTGATTTCGTCCAACCAGAGGCGCAAGTTTTCCAGCAGCAGACGCGCCAGATTGTCCACCGCATCGGCCAGGGAGGTGACCCGACTCATATCGTACACGCCCTGGGTTACGGAACTGCCGGCCCCTATGGTCGGCTGTCCCACCTGATAGGAAGCCACGTAACTGGCCACGAAATTTTCCAGGAACAGGGGAATGGGTTGCCGCGGGTTGTCGGTTAAATCCTGCAGGAACACGTCATAGGGATACCCATCCGCCGGTTCAAACAGCAGGGAAGAAATAAGGTAATCCACACTGTAGCGTACCTGATAGGCCACTTCCAGCAATCCCATGCCCGAGGCATCCAACCCCAAAATATCAATGTTTCGGCCCAGGAATTGCTTTAGACGGCTAAAGGCGGATTTTAACTCCCGGTTGGTCAAGTAGACGCTGGGGTCTACATCGGCCGCGTTGCCGGTGACGGAGGCATCAAACACAATGCCCCGATGGGGAAACCGGGCCCGGGGTTTCCATCCCCCGCCGTGGTTCCAGATGATGACGAAATAATGCTCGGCCGGAAAGCGACTGATGCCCCATTTTACGAAGTCCACCAATGTTTCTTCATCCCCCATGTTCAATTCTCCCAAGTCATCTAACATGGGAGAATAAATGCGGTTGGCAAAGGGGCTGGGCTGGCCGCCGGTGGGAACAATTTGGTTGGGGTCCTGGACCACGTAGTAGCGCCGCGTGCTCTCCCAAGATTGAGTCGGGTCGCCCCCATAGGCGGTGTCTAAAACATCGGAGAAAGTACCCCGGTCCCACTGCACCACGATGTTCACCTCCGGCCCCGACCCCACCTGCTCCATTTCGTTGAAATCGTCAATGGAGGCATCCTCCAAAGGTGCCAAGCCTGGAAAGTCATCCCCCGACATGTAAATAAGCACCGTCCAGGTTTTAACTCCTGCGGGAACTGTAGGCGGAGCAGGGCCTGTGGGGGGCTGTTGCGCCCTTCCCCATCCGCCACTCAACAGCAGGACGCACAACACCGTCCAGCCAATATGACTAACTCTTTCGGTCCTCATAGTTGTTTTCGTCACTTCCTATCCCACCTGCGGGTTATTTTACCTCCTCTATGGTGGCGACGGCGGGGTTTCCGCGGTCTCGAAGGTGAAGATTTCGCTGTACACGAACCCATCTGGTTGGGGCAGAGGCTCACCGGGCTTGCCACTGCGGGCACCCACTCGCCAGTAGTAACGAGTACGGGGGGTTAAACGAACAAACCCCGGCGCCTGCTCGTTAAACTCCGTGAACAAACTGCTCACTCCCGCTCCTGAGGGTAGGTGTTTTATTGGGCTGCGCCAAAGCGGCCGGCCAACGGCATTGGGGTTGGTGAAAATCTCTACCACGTATTCCGTGGCCCCCGGTACTATCTGCCATTCAAACAGAATGTCATCCACCCGCCGGTCACTGGAGTTATTTAAGGGTCGCAATGGGCTGGGAGTGGAAATGTAGGTAATGGGCCCCATGGTGCCGCTGGGATTGCTCAGTAGCCCCTCATCATCACTTATATCGGGAGTCACCGACTGTTGCTGTTGCCGCGTCGGTCTGGAGCGCTCCCCTCCCACAATGGGTGGAAACTGGAAGGGGGGACCAACTCGTCGGACCCGATAGTAATAGGTAGTACCCGAGGTAAGCATGGGATGGTTATAGGTTGCGGTAACCGTGGCCTCCTCCTCACTTTGGCCTGCTGCATCAATGTATCTAACCGTGATTTCTATGTCTGAACCTGTAAAGAACTGGGGAAAGTCGGTATAGGAACGAGCCGAGGGGTCTGTAATTACATCAATTAACGTTTCCGGGGTGGCGTTGAAATGGGGATAGGTACTCCGATAAATATACCAGCCCCCGATGAAATATTCACTGGGAACACTGCCCTGGTGCCACCGGACGATGATGACTGGTTCCATTCCCGAATGTTCTTGGTACAGGGTCACTGCACTGGTGTCCGGGGGGGTCCGAGTAGAATCCCGGCGGGTAATATTGTACACGATGAGAAACAGCGCCAGGGGCCCCAGAAACTTCAACAGTCGGTCCAAGAATTTAGTTGGCCGGCGTATCCGGGCCCTTTCCCGCTCTACCTCGACCCGGGGCAATTTGAAGATAGCCCGCACCCGGTCGCCCGTACGCACCCCGCTGGGGGCTTCAATAATTTCGGCCACGGCGTCATCGGGGGTAACATCTCGGACGCGAATAGTACCAATACGGCGGCGTACGGTGATGTCTCGTTCCGGGTCGTACATGTCCCGCAGAATAGCCATTTCCAGGCCGGGGTACACTCCATCCCGAGCCCCTCGGTTGATGGTCACCTCTCGTCGCCGTGGGGTAACAATGAGGACGGAACCAGTTATAATGCGCCGCGCGAGAATCTGTTTCACTATGTCTCGGGCCGCCCGCTCCAAGGCCTCGTTGATGAGCACATCAATATCCCCTACAAACCCAGTGGGAGCGCTTTCCCCCCGTCCAATACCGCCATTCACCAGTTCGCCGGTGTCCACATCGTACACCCGTACCGCGATAACCACCGCCGCACTCATGGGAGGCTCATCATGGGTGACTACCCGCAACACCTCCCCCGTTATCACCTCCTCCACATCCAAGCGCGCCCCTAAACGTTGTAGGTCTGAGGGGTCATAAGGTGGGCGCAGGCCCAGAGCCGCTATTTCGCGCTGTACTTCATCCTGAGGCTGAACCTCATACCCTTTGGTCCCCAACTCCAACACCAAGGCGGCAGCGGCTACGCTGCCCAGAAGTTTACCGCCAAAACCGCTGCGGTTGTCGAAGTCCAGTACGATTACTGGCTTGACAAACTGGGCTTGGACTGGGTATGGCCCCCAAGTTACTATGGTAGTCACCAGGGTTCCAATAAGCAAGAGTGCTACCCGCCGAGCCCAGGGATGCTCCTGAGCATACCGGGTAAAGAATAGAGTCCTCATTTTTTCCTACTCCCTTTTCCCTGCCAGGCCGCACTGTTAGCGCAGCCTTATCACCATAATAGAACGCTGGGCAAATTCGCCCTCCTCCGTACAGGCCCGCACTTCCCATAGATACTGACCGGCCGCTACTGGCCGCCCCGCATCATCGGTCCCGTCCCAGTAGACGCTCTGAACCCCAGCCGCTTGGGGTTGCTGGTAGGCCACCGTTTTCACCGCCCGCCCACCGAAGGTAACGATACGCGCGGTGACCTGGGCTTCAGCAGACAGGACATACTGAAGGGTGATTCCCGGCCCGCGGTCTCGCCGGGTCCGTAGACCGCTGATGGTCAGGGGGGAGCCGCTACGCGGAGCGGCCACCAGGTAGAAGCGTCGCATCCCACCATTAGGCCCAACCCGATAGGTATAGTGGGAGGTCGTGCGCAGCGACCGGCGGGCCCCAGTAGCCTTGTCCACCAGGGTTAAGGTCAAATCCGGCGGCAGACTGGCTGCCACCCCCGGCCAAGTCAAGGTCACCTGGGCTTCGGGCACATCGGTAACGACTTCCACCACCCAGGTCTGTCGCCGTGGCTGAGGCGCTCGGAAGTCGGCCCGGTAGAAACCAGCAGCCACACCCCATTCGGGGTGGGGAAAACTCAGCCGCAGGAAGCCAGCCTTTGGGGCCAACGGCGGTTCCTCCACATCAGCCAAGGGGTCAAACCCTTCGCTTGCCTGCGTTTGCATTCCCAATAGGTTCCCTCGGTCTTCCAGTCCGGTATCCGTACGCGCCACTAATTCCACCTGCCACTCCCCCCTCCCGACCCGCTCCCGAGGAGGAGGAATCGGCTCCTGACTGCGTGGAATGGCCGCCTCCGGCGGAATTAGCAGTTCGGCCGGTTGGAAAGCCCGGGTCCAATAGCCGGTCCAGGGGTCCAGGCGGAAGGTCATGCGGTATTGACCGAAAATAAAGGTGAAGAGCGTGTTGCTTACTATGCCGTTGCTGGTGGCCTCCTGCAGGGACATTTCCTGCTTGTTGAACCGCACCCGCACTTTTAGCCAGTCCACCGCAAAATCAAAGGGATTGCCAATGAGGTTCCATCCCGGCTGCAAGGAAAGGACAAAAGGTTCGCCCGTAGAGGCGGCAAACCCCTCCCGGGTCAGGGCTACCGCTCGCTCCAGTTGAATCCAGTAGCCCTGGCCCAAACGGAAGGTCTCCGCTGGGGGGTCAGGGTAGAAAATGTAATCTGCCCGCACCGGATCATAGATAGCCAACCGCAGCGGGGTCGCCGGGTCATCATCGTCGTCTATCAACTTCCCAATGTCTGGAGCCACGCGGGTGTAGTCATAAGGGCTGGAAACCATGTTCAGGCCGCGGGAGAAGATATGCAGCGGTTCCAACTCGAAGTTCACCTCGGAGGTGGTGCGGCCTTCTCGCACTTCAACCAAAGTGCGCGTTCTCCGCTCAAAACCAGAGGCGGTCACCCGGATAGTGTAAAGCCCAGCCGGGATGTTGGTCAATTGGTAATTGAAGGTCAACCCATCCTTAGTGGTATAGGTATTGGCACTGGTGGTGACGGCAATCACCTGCCCGTCTTGGAGCAATTCCACTAAGGCCCCTCCCACGGGACTGCCATCGGCTTTGTTGGTAATCCGGCCCACCACTTCGCCCGGGGGCAAGGGGTCTAAGACGATGTCCACCCCGGCCGTTTCCTGGGCGGTCTGTACCACTACGTTGTCCACCCGCTTGAGGAGGAAACCGGGAGCGGTCACTTCCAGGGTGTAGGTGCCCGCGGGCACGTCCTCCACCAAATAGTTACCCTGCTGGTCGGTTTGGGCCGAGCCAATTTCCTGCTGGCCCAGCAAGACCCGCACCGTAGCCCCAGCCACCGGCCGTCGTCCCACCGCGCTGACCACCGTTCCACTGATGCTGCCCGGCCCCGGGGCTAACCGCAGGTCCACTCCTGAGGTAGTCTGACCCGGATTAACCTGCACTCCCGCGACAGAATCGGAGGAATATCCCGGCTTCTCCGCGGTGACGGTGTAGGTGCCAGCGGGCACCAACTGGATAATGTAGGAGCCATCAGCCTGTGAAGTTGCCGTTAAAGTCAAGGGAATGGCTCCTTGGGGTGTTCCCTCCAGCACCGCAGTAACGGTAGCCCCTGGCACCGCCGTTACCCCGTCCAATTCCGTCACCATTCCCGCAATGACCCCTTCGTCCTGCTTCAGCAAGCGAATGTCCGCACTGGAAACGCGGGTAATTTGCCCCCCTTCCACCCCCAAAAAGGGGAAGTGGTCAGCCGTGTAGCCAGGGTTGCTGGCGTCAATGGTGTACAGGCCCGCATTGAGGCCCTCGATGAGGTAAGTACCGTCGGAGAGGGTTATCGCCGAGCCAGCCACCGGATTTTGCAACCCCAGGCCATAGCGAGCCAGAACTACTACCCCACCCAGAGCGGTCTGTCCGTCCGGCCCCACCACCCGGCCCGCAATCCCTCCGGTGCGCAAGTAGTTGGAGATATTGGTCATCAACTTGAGCCGATGGTTGCGGGAGACAATCCAGGAAACCTGGTCCACCGTGACCCGCTGGAACTCATTGCGGATACCCTCAAATCCAAAGGCAAAATAGACCGAACGGGCCCCCGTGGCCGGATCAATGTAACGCACGCCCGCAGACTGGCCATCTGCCTGGTAGTTAATGGTGGAATGGGCACCATTGATGGGCAGGACATCGTCAACAAACCACTGGTTGGGAGCAGCATCACCCGCCCAATCGGTGTTGGTGCCCGGTTCCAGTCCCGGCAGACGCAGGTTCGTCGGATAGTAATCAGTGGTATTAGTACCTCCTTGGTTTCCATACAAGGTCACCCGCCAGTGGTAGCGGTAAGCCTCCTGGGTTATGGGGTTGAGGCCGGTATCAAACTGCTCCTCAGGCAAGGTTGCGTTGTCCCCTCCACTGATGCGGTGACGGTTCAGGGGTTGCTGAGGCACGGTAATGATGTCCGTGGAGAAGTCGCTGACGAACTGAGCCCGCAGGCCGTTGGCCAGGAAGGAATTGGGCCGAGTACCGTTGATGGTCAGAGCCCAGGCAACGTTCTGCCCGGTGGTGAACAGCCGCCCTCCCTGGGCCAGGAACTGGGAGAGAAGCGTCTGCATGGCCGGGTCCAGCAGCGTCCCTGGTCCCACGAACAAATCCCCCGTGTAGGGGCTGGCCCATACTACCATCCGGTCGGCCTTGTAACGCGTTTCTCCGCTGACTGGGTCGGTGAAAGGGATGGGCAGGTAGGAGTTCAAGGTAGCGGCGTCTATAGAGCCACGGCAGAGTACCCGCCAAACGTCCACTGGCTCATCGAGTCCCCACCCATACCGCTCCCCCAAAGGAGGCTCACTGCTGGGCCCGCTGACGAAGGAGCCCGGCCGCAACTGGTACTGGTTACCGCCCTCCGGATTGTACAACAGTACCAAGTTGCTCTCTCCGGGAGCAGCCATGATGTCAGGCGGCGGTTTCTCCAGATAATACCGCTCCACTGGCACCGCTACGGGCCAATAGCGCATGAGGTCGGTCGGGGCCTGGCCAAACTGATTGGAGGCCAGAAACTTCTGTCCGCAGGTGTAATCGCTGACCAACAGAATCCGACTGCCACCGCCGAAGGGTTTGGTCGAAAACCCGGCCACATTGTCATAGCCCCGGGTGAAAACCACGTTCCCCCCAAAACCGGCCCAGAGGTGATAATTGGCCAGGAAGTCGAAGGGGAAGTTACCCCAATTGTCCACTGGAACGAGGTCCACATAGTAGTCCCGCGGCTCTGGAGGGGTGCGCCAGACGTTGGTGTAAACTCCGTCCCCGGCCCGACGGTCCCCGTGACCCCCCGCTGGACCGTCGTCGAACAACTGCAAGCCCGCCTCCCGCACAAAATCCAGCGGGTCTACCTCCTCTCCCTGCAACATGCGGATAATATCCTCGCGGGGGTTAACCAGTTGGTAAGTCCGGGCGTGAACTACCATCTGGTCAATTTCCCGGGGCACCATCAGTTGGTAATCGTCCCCGCCAATGACGGCTACATCGTTCTTCGTTCCCGCATAGGTGTTCACGTAAATTGGCTGGTCGGGAAGTTTGAAGAGGGCATAAACCTCGGCCACCCCGCTTTCTCCATCGTAAACGGTGGCCTCGATGGTCACTTCACCCCCGGCCACGGCCAGGCGGGGCGAAACCTGAGGCAGCACGGGCACCCGCCCGTCAGACAGAACCGGCGGCAGGAGGTCGAAAAAGCGCAGGACAAAAACGTCATTATTACCCCCCCGGCGGGAACTGAAGGCCGCCCGTGGGTTCTCCATCTGAAGGGGGTCGGGGCTTGGGTCTACGTCCGCCGTCCGGTTTCCGGGGGGAGAAAGAGGAAAGGCGTAATTGGAAGGTTGGTCGGCATAGGTGAAGAACAAATCGAAGTTCCCATCGCGGTTAGAGGCAAATATCAAAAACTGATTGGGGTCGGAACCGGCGAAGCCAAACCAGGCCGGGTCCTGGTCGGCTGCCTGGTGCAAGGTAATTTGCGTTTGGTTGCTGCCGCTGGCATCCATGACCCAGATGTTGAAATCGGCCCCAACCGAGTCGATTTTACCGTCCTGATTGAGGTCTCTACCGTTGGAAACGAAGGCAATTTTGTTCCCGTCCGGCGACCAGGCCGGGGAGGATTCCATGCTGGGCCCACTGGTCAACTGCCGCGCCCCTGTGCCGTCCACATTGACCACCCAGATATGCTGGCCACCCCGATTGGAAACGAAGGCCAACTGGGCCCCCGAAGGAGACCAGGTAGGATGGGTAATATTGCCCAAATTTTGGGTGACGCGCTGCTCCCGCCGGGTAGTCAGGTCGAGGAAATAAAGGTCGTTAATTCCCTCCCGGTCAGAGGTATAAGCCAAGCGGGAGC
>DTZQ01000250.1 GCA_012961305.1 Armatimonadota bacterium
CGCCACCGACCCCGATGGAGATGCCCTGACCATCACCATCCTGTACAGCCCCGACGGCGGCAATACGTGGGAAACCATGGCCACGGACCAAGAAAACGATGGCCGCTACACTTGGGATACTCAGGCGGCCGGCGAGGGCTCAGAGTATCTGATTAAGGTCCAAGCCAGCGATGGCACCTACATCGGCGAGGATATTTCCGATGCCACGTTTAGGATTGTCATCCTGTTGGTCAAATCCTTTGGTCGGGGCCTGCATTTCCTTGCCTTTCCGGCAATCCCTCTGGACCCCGACCCGGCCAAGGCCCTGCAGGGCCTTACCGGAACTTTGAAGTTTGCTCGCTACAATCCCGACCTGTTGGATTACGTTAAGTACAGCGACAATCCCTCTCACCCCTTGCTTCAGGTGCAACCGGGTGCGGGATACTGGTGTTACCTGGAAAGCGAGGCCACCCTTACCCTACAGGGCACGACCACGCCCAACCAACCTTTTGACATTCCTGTCTTTAACGGCTGGACCATGGCCGGAAATCCCTTCAACGCCAAGTTGACCTGGTCGCTGGCCGACCTGCAAGTGGTGCAGAAGGGCCAAGTTGTGGGTTCCCTGGGCAGTCCAGAGGGCCGCAGCAAGATGGAGCCTTACGGATGGGCCTGGGTAAACGGACAGTATGTGTTGGTGTTCGACCGTTCTAAGTTCGGCTTTGAAAAGGTCAAAGGGGAACTGAATGAATGGGAAGGGGTCTGGCTGAAGGGGAAGGCGGAAGGAGTGGCCCTGCGGGTTGCGCCCAGCACGAAGAAGAGAGAGCCGGCCGGCCCACCCTCGCCGCCCACAGCGGAAGCCTGGGCAGTACATCTGAGCGTCTTTGCCGCAGATGCAGCAGACACGGAGAATGTGTTCGGTATAGCGACCGAACCGCTGGCCATTGAAAATCCACCGGCGAGGGTCGGAGGGCAAAGAGGCGTGGACCTCTCCTTTGTCCATCCAGGAGGAGGGCCCTGGTTGGCCGGTGACCTACGCTGTCCCTCGGGCAGGCAGACCTGGCACGCGGTAGTGACCTGTACGCCGGCCGACAGCGAAGTTACCCTAACCTGGCCGGAACTGGGTCGGCAACTGCCCCGGGACCATCAACTCTGGCTGATGGATGAGGCGACGGGCCAACGGGTGCTCATGAACGCCCGGTCACGCTACACTTTCCGGGCCGGGCCGCAGGGCGCGACTCAGCGCGCCTTCACCATTGAACTGCAGCGGCGGGCCAAATGCCCAGTGCAGATTGTAAATGTGGTCAGTGGGCCAGTGCGGGGACGAGGGGTCAGGTTGACCGTGACCCTGACCGGAGAAGCCGAGGTCACCGGGACGGTGATTAATCTGAGGGGGCAACTGGTACGAGGGTTGCCGGTGGTACACGGCCGGTCGGGGAACGTCATCCTAACCTGGGACGGCACGGACCGCCAGGGCCGGCCAGTTCCTTCTGGCCTGTATCTGGTGCGCCTGCTGGCGAGGGGAGCGACTGGAGAGACGGCACAGGCCGTGCGGACGGTGAGGTTGCCTTAAAAGAAGGAGGGAAACCATGCAGAGAGGGAACCAATATTCGGTAATAACCCCCCTTATGCTCATCTGGCTCTGCTGTTGGAACCTGTCCTGTGGAGGAGGCGGTGGTGGCCCTACTAACCGCCCACCGGAGGTGCGCAATACCGTTGTGGACCGAGCAGAATTGGACTTCGAGGGCGGGGTGGTGACCATTACAGCCCAGGCCAGCGACCCAGACGGGGATGAACTCACGGTGCAGGCACGAGTAAAGCGGCCCGATGGCACCGTGCAGACTGTTACCTTGGCCAAAATCAGCGGCTCTGAGTATCGGGGCACCTACACCGTACCGGGGAACCCAACCACCTCCTCCCAAAAGTATGAAGTCCAAGTAATGGCCAGTGATGGTCAAGTCAGCGCCGCCGACCTGCCCCTCAGTTTCACCGTCAACCCGGCCGAAACCCCGCCGGAGGCGATTCAGTTTTAAGCCCCCGCCCCTACCAGGAAGTTCGCGAGATTATCTTCAAAGGTGAGATTGTAACTGTTCAGCCGGCCGTTGTTATTTCCAAAATATCTCTATTCCAGCGGCCCCCACCCCTGGCCCTGGTGAATGGAAAGGTAGCGCTGGAGGCAACCCGAAGAACTGCTCACCAGCGGGCAATTGAAGCGAATGTTTTTGGATGGCCACCCTGAGGAGGAGGCCTAAGCCCTTGTAGTAACTCTGCCCCACGATGACAAACCATGCTGGCGTGATTGACACAATTCTAATTCTGAGGTATAATCAGAGAGGAGGGAAAACAGATGGCTTTCACAGTAGCGGAGTTCAGGGACTTGGTGCGTATTTTGGAGGAGCAGCCTCAATGGCGAGCTGAGTTGAGGAGAGTGCTTCTCACCGAGGAGTTGCTGGGGTTGCCGGGAGTGGTAAGCCAGTTGGCGGA
>DTZQ01000251.1 GCA_012961305.1 Armatimonadota bacterium
GGAATATCAGCCTCCGGCTGAGTAGTCACGCCATAAGCAATAAGCCCCGAGGGGAAAGGACAGAAATGAGCAGGAAAACGAAAGGCAAAAGGCGCTTCAGTCTCGCCTGGCTGCTGGCTTTGGCGATGGGGTTAGCAGGGACGGGTGAGACGGTAAGCGTCAGGGGAAAGGAAGGGGACCTCGAAATGAAAACGGTTTCAGTGCCTCCCGCCACGGGGGGAAATGACTTCTACCCCTCCAACCGCCCGCCGTTGCTGCCCAGCCCACTTATCAAACTCCCCCTTGGCCGCATTCGCCCGGAGGGTTGGCTGCGGCAGCAATTGATGCTGATGGCCGCAGGCATGACGGGGCATCTTACTGAGTTGAGCAAGTGGTGCCAGTGGGAAGGCAGTGCCTGGGCGAGTCCCGATGGCCAGGGGGAGCGCGGGTGGGAAGAACTGCCCTACTGGTTAAGGGGCTTCGGTGACCTGGGTTACCTGCTTCGGGAGGAGCGCATCATCCAGGAGGCCAGGAGATGGATTGAAGCCGTCCTGGCCAGCCAAGAACCCGACGGCTACTTCGGCCCGCGGGCAAACAAAGCCAACCACGACCTCTGGCCCAACATGATTATGCTCTTTGTGCTGCGCTCGTTTCATGAAGCCACGGGCGACGAACGGGTGCTGCCCTTTATGACGAAGTACTTCCGCTGGCAGATGAGCGTTCCTTTCGAGCATCTGCTTTTGGGCAGTTGGCAGAAGTGGCGGGCAGGAGACAACTTGGACAGCATCTATTGGCTCTACAATCGCACCGGTGAGGCCTGGCTGCTGGACGCGGCCCGGGTCAACCACGAGCGCACCGCAGACTGGACGGCTGGCATTCCCACCTGGCACGGCGTCAACATTTCCCAGTGCTTCCGCGAACCTGCTCAGTACTACCAGCAGACCCACGACCTCCGCTACCTGCGGGCAACGGAGCGTAACTACGAAACCGTCATGGGCCTCTACGGCCAGGTGCCCGGCGGCATGTTCGGAGCAGACGAGAACTGCCGTCCCGGCTACACCGGCCCCCGACAGGCGGCGGAGACCTGTGCGATGGTGGAGTTCATGCACAGTTTTGAAATACTGCTCAAAATCACGGGCCAGCCGATTTGGGCCGACCGCTGTGAGGAGGTGGCTCTCAATTCGCTCCCGGCGGCGATGACCCCTGATTTGAAGGGCCTGCATTACCTCACCGCGCCCAACATGGTACAGTTAGACCAGCAGAACAAGGCTCCCCTGCTGCAAAATCGTGGCACCATGCTGGCCTACGCTCCCCACCGGTATCGCTGCTGCCAGCACAACGTTGCTTTCGGCTGGCCCTATTACGCCGAACACCTGTGGCTGGCGACCCAGGGCAATGGCTTGGCGGCCGTGCTGTATGCGGCCTGCGAGGTCGAGGCCCAGGTAGGAGACGGCACGAGGGTCAGAATCGCGGAGAGGACGGACTATCCGTTCGACGAGGTCGTCGAGTTCACCTTGTCCACCCCCCAGCCCGTTCGGTTCCCGCTGCTGCTGCGCATTCCGCGCTGGTGTGAGGGAGCCCGGGTGGCGGTCAACGGTCAGGTCGGCGAAGTGCACCCGGAGCCGCTGTCCTACCTGATTATCGAACGGACCTGGCACGATGGCGACCGGGTGCGCCTGGAACTGCCCATGCAAATTCGGGTGAAGGTGTGGGGGAAGAACAAAAACTCCGTGTCGGTCCACCGCGGACCGCTGACCTATTCCCTCAAGATTGGAGAAAAATGGGTTCGGTACGCTGGCACCGAAGAGTGGCCGGCATATGAGGTCTTTCCCACTACCCCCTGGAACTACGGCCTGCTGGTGGATTGGCAGAACCCCGCCGCTTCCTTCGAGGTCATCAAAAAGGAAGGCCCGCTGGCTGCGCAACCTTTCACCCCCGACAACGCGCCCCTCGAACTGCGGGCGAAAGGAAAGCGCGTTCCGCAGTGGAAGTTGGAGCCTAATGGCCTCATCGGTGCTTTGCAGGAAAGTCCCGTCCGCTCCGACGAACCGGTGGAGGAAATCACCCTGATTCCGATGGGTTGTGCCCGACTGCGAGTTTCGGCCTTTCCCCAAATCGGCGAGGGACCGGAGGCGCAGGTGTGGGAGGAGCCGCCCCCGCCTCCGACGGCCTCCCACTGTTGGCACAAGGACACCGTCACCGCCCTGAACGATGGCCTCCGGCCGAAGAGTTCCAATGACCACAGCATTCCCCGCTTTACCTGGTGGGACCACCGGGGTACGAGGGAGTGGGTGCAGTACACCTTCGAGACCCCTCAGAAGGTTTCCTGGTGCGAGGTCTACTGGTTCGACGACACCGGCGTTGGGCAATGTCGGGTGCCAGCCTCTTGGCGGGTGCTGTGGAAGGACGGCGATACTTGGCGTCCTGTTACCGGGGCCTCGGAGTACGGGACCCAACGCGACCAGTTCAACCGAGTGACTTTCGACCCGGTGGTGACCCAAGAACTGCGGCTCGAAGTGCAACTTCAGGACGCTTTCTCCGGGGGCATTTTGGAGTGGAGGGTAGGGAGATAGGCCAGATGGACCTGGCTGGGGTTTTGCTCGGGCTGTGCTGGTTGTTGGGGGCATCTTCGCCGGCGGCCGGGGAATTTGCCCCGGCCCTGGAGCCGCGGGAATGGAACTTCCCCGGCGACCACGCAGCACATCCCTCCTATCGCCTGGAATGGTGGTACTACACTGGCCATTTGGAAACCCCGGCCGGACAGACCTTTGGCTACCAACTGACTTTCTTCCGGGTAGGCCTGCGGCCGGGTCCGGTACAGCGAACCTCGCGTTGGGCCTTTCACACCGTTTACTTCGCTCACCTGGCTTTGACCGACGAAAGGCGACGGCAATTCCGCTACGCAGAACGGGCGGAGCGGGGAGCCTTGGGCCTGGCTGGGGCGAAGGAGGAACGCTACCGAGTGTGGATTGGCGACTGGTGGGTGGAACTGCGAGGCCAAACCCACCACTTGCACGCAGCGACGCCGAAGTGGGGTTTGGACCTCCGGCTGACTCCGCTTAAACCCCCCGTGTTGCATGGCACGCAGGGCCTGAGCCAGAAAGGGGAGGGAATGGGGCAAGCCACTTACTATTATTCCCTCACCCGACTGCGCACCGCTGGCCACCTCACAGTGGACGGCCAGAAATGGCCGGTGAAGGGCCTGAGTTGGATGGACCACGAGTTCGGCAGCGGGCAACTGGCCCCGGAGCAGGTGGGTTGGGACTGGTTCAGCCTCCAACTGAACGACGGCACCGAAGTCATGCTCTACCTCATGCGCCGGAAGGACGGCACCGTAGACCCCTACTCCCACGGCACCTTCGTATTCCCCGACGGCACGACCCGTCCTTTGCCGTGGGGTGACTATCGAGTGGAAAGGCTGGCCACCTGGCGCAGTGCCCGGTCGGGAGCAACCTATCCGGCCCGCTGGCGGCTCCGGGTGCCCAGCGTGGGTTTGGAGGTAACGGTAATCCCCACGGTGGCCGCACAGGAGTTAATCACCACCCGCAGTACCGGGGTGACCTATTGGGAGGGAAGTGTACGGGTGCAGGGCACCCGTCAGGGCCGCCGAGTCCAGGGCGTCGGCTATGTGGAACTCACCGGCTACGCCGAGCCTTTGACGACCCCCTGAGGAACTTCGCCCCTCGTCCCTTTTGGGGAACCCCAAGGAGGAATTGTTCGTCTAAGGGAGAAAAAGAGGGAGGGCAAGGAGGCGGGGAAGTTAGGAAGCGGGGGTGTTATTGGCGGCGGTAGCGATAGCGGCGCGATATTTTGAGCGGGATTTTCTGTGGGGATGGCCTACCGCAAAGCATAAAACGTAAAGGGGTGAGTCGCATGACCATCGGCGAAGTGCTGTCCGTGCCCGAAGTTCCCACCGTGGTCCAATTGGCCCAGGTGGAGGCGCTGAAGGAGCAGTTGGACGCCCTGCCCTCAGGGGTCTTACCGGAGGGGGAGTTAGAGGCCCAACTGCGTGGCTATGTGGAGCAGTACTACCTGGTGGACGAGCGCACCCGCGACGTCGTGCAGACCATCCTGACCAGCCTGGCCACCAGTCGCGACCGCGGAGGGGCCTTCTTCGTCAAGGGGCTGTACGGTTCCGGCAAATCCCACCTGTTAGCGGTGCTCAGTCTGCTCAGCGAGCATCCCGTTGCCTGGGAGTACTTTCTACGTACCCATGTGGAATTCGCGGCCTGCGCTGACCGCTTCTTGGGCGAAAAGCCGCTGCTGGTGGTGCATGTGGCCTTGGACGAATACAGCGGGCGCTACACGGACTTGGAGGACATCGTTTTCGACGAGGCCGAGCGTTCCCTGCGCCGGCCCCGCCTCAACATTTTCGCCCCCCTGACGGAGGAGGCTTACGCTTTGGATTTGCTCGACCGCTACCTGGTCCCCCCCTACGGGAGGGAACTGGAGGAGTTCCTGCGGACGGAGTTGGGATTGACCACCTCCTGGGCGGAACTGCGGGAGTCCCATCCGGAGGCGGCCCTGAGCCATGCCCGGCGGTTCATCGTCGCCCGCGGGCTGCCCCTGGACTTCCGCCAGTCGCGGGTGGAACGTTTGGGACGGCTGCTGGAAATCGTTCAGGAACGGGGCCTGCGAGGGGTAGTGCTGTTAGTGGACGAACTGTCCGTTTTCCTTAGCACCAAATCCCGCCAGGCCCTGCAAAATGAGGCTTCCTTCCTCCAGTTCTTAGGCCAGCGCGCTCGCCTCTCGCCCCTGTGGGTGGTTGCCACTTTGCAAAAGAACCTTGAGGATGTAGGGGACATCGAACATTACACCCTGCGGCAGATTAAAGACCGTTTTCACACTCGCCTGTCCCTGCCGCTGACGGAAGTGCGCAAAGTGGTGGCCGAAAAACTGCTGGTCAAGTCCAACCGCCGCGCCTACGCAGAAGCGGTGCAGGCGGCCCATCGGGCCTGGACAGGTGGGCGCCGGGTGAGGGGCCTGTCCCGGGAGGCTCTGACCCAGACTTATCCGTTGCATCCCCTGACTTTGGACTGTTTGGAAGCCTGTGCCGAGGAGTTCCTGTCCAAAACCCGCAGCGTGCTGGACTTCGTGCTGGCCCAGGTGCGTGGCGACGAAACCCATCCCGGCGTGCTCGCGGCCCCTGTGACCCACCTCATCACCCCAGACGTCCTCTACGACCACTTCGCCCCCGAAATCGCTGGCCACCCCACCCTGTCCCGCTACCAACGGAAGGTGTACGAATACTACCGCCGCAATTGTGACCTGCTGTTCGCGGAGGAAGGCCATTTGGCCCTGCGGCTGGTGAAACTGCTTATCATCTACCGGCTGGCCGCTTTGGAGCGGCCGGTGCGGGAAATAGCCGCGGCCCTGCTGCCGGCCGAGGAGGGGCGAGAGGCACGAGTACAGCGGCTGCTGGAAATCATGCGCACGGAGGGCAGTTATGTGGACGTGCGGCGGCGACCGGGGGAGTTCAACGACCGGTATGTGGTGGATTTGGACTTCGAGGTCAACGAAATCATCCGCCGCCGGGTGCGCAGCCTGGAGGCCAACCTCGCTCCCGAGGATGGCCGAATGCTCGCCTATGCCCTCTCCGTGTGCACGGGGAAGGAATTTCCGCTGGCTGCCTACCAGCGGCCCACGGTCGCCTCCGTCCCCTGGCTCAACACAGTGCGCACCATGCTCCTCAGCGGACGCGATTTGACCACTCTCTCCAGCGAGGAGTTGACCAACCAGACGGCGCTGCTGGCCGGACTGGACACCGAGGAGGCGGTCAGTCTATACCTGGCCTCGCCCTTCCACCTGGCCGAGCAGCGGGCGGCCTGGGAGGAAGCAGTTGCCGCCGTGCCCGACCAACGCTGGGCTCAGGCCCTCGTCGCCTGGCTGCCCCGACCTTTGACCGAGGAGGAACAGGAACAACTGCGCACCGATACCGCCCATGAACTACTGCGCCAGGACCCCACCCTGCAGGACCATCAGCAGGGGGAGCGGATTCTGGCCCGGTTGGAGGAGGGCCGGGAGGGGCGAGAGGCCCGCACGCGGGAACTGATGCAGCGGCTCTACTACGAGGGGGAACTGCGCTCCCCGGCGGGCCTCATCTCCGCCGCCGAATTGAGCCCCTTGCAGGGCCGCTGGACAGAGACCCTGGCCCGGGTGGGCCGCTTGTGCTTCGACCGCCTGTTTCCCCGCTTCCGGGCCTATGCTCCCCGCCGCCGGGTCTTCTCCCGGGCTTGCGCCAACGAACTCATCAACGACTTCGTCGCCCAGGGACGGGTGGAAGTTTCCCTGGCCTCGACCCTGGCCGCCTACATCTTAGACTACGCAGTGCCGCTGGGGGTGGCGGAAGGAGAGAACGGTCGCTTTCGGGTGCGGGTGGCGGGCACGCCGCTGGTCAAGTTCCTGCTCCAACGCCTCCCGCCGCACGTGGAGCGGGAAGTGTCCCTTCTGGAACTGGAGCAGGTGTTGGCCAAGTCGGAGTTCGGGTTGGTGCCGGAACTGACCCACATCCTGGTGGCCGCCCTGATTCGCCGGGGTTTCCTCACCGCCCTGAACGACGAGCGGGAGCCGTTGCCCGTTCACCGCTTGGGGGCCCCGCTGCGGGCGCATGTGGCCTTCGTGACCGGGGCCGATGCCCTCCCGCCGGAAGCGTGGCCTCGGCTGAAACGGCTGTGCGAGGTGCTCTGGGGCCGAGCCCCACAGCGGGAAACCTTGACGGTCCAGCAGGCGGTCTGGGAGCGACTTCTGGCCCTGCGGGAGGAGTGGCAGGCGGAAGGGGAACGATTGAGCCGAACGCTGACCGAGGTGCGACAGACCCTCGGCCACGATGAAATCCAGTGGCTCCGCGCCGCCGAGGTTTTCGAGTTCCTACAAGGTTTAATCGCGGCCCTCGATCCAGAGGCCTTGGCCGCACCGGGCCTGACTCGATTGGTGGAAGTCATCTCTCAGCCGCCGTTTGTGGACGAAGAGGGCACCGACCAGCCGCTGGTGCGGGCTTGGGAGCGGTATCAGCAGTTGCGCACCTTCGTACAGGAGCAGGCGGAGCCTCTGTTGCGCCTCTACCGAGACTTGAACGACCCGCGGCTGAACCTGCCGGCAGACTCGGACCTGGCCACTCGACGCGAGGAGTTGCAGCGGCGGTTCGCCGCCGGTGATGCTGTGGCCTGGGAGGGAGAACCTCTGCTGGCCGATGCCCAGGCCCTTCGAGACGAGTACGTGGAACGCTACTTGGCCTGGCACCATCAGGTCTATGCGCCAGCCCGGTTCGAGCGGTATCTGCAAGTGAAGATGCAGCCGGCCTACCGCCTGCTGACCCAGATGGCCCGGCTGCGGCTGGACGTGGCCCGGGGGCCGGAAACGGTGGACGCGCTGGTGCGGCAAGAGTTAAGCCGCCGCTGTCGCGTCTTCGACCTGCGACCGCGCCTGCAGCAAAGCCTTGTCTGCCCCGAATGTGGGTTGCTCTACGGCCAACCCCTTCCCCTGCGGCCTGTGGAGGAGATAGAAAGCGAACTGCTGGCCGGGGTGCAGGACTACCTGCTGACCCTGCGGGAGCCGGAGCGGGCGGAACTGCTACGCCGGGCGGCGGAGCAGTTGCCGGAAACTTCGGCGGTGCGGCAACAGGTAACGGCGATTCTGACCGCCACCGACGCGACCGTGAAGGACCTCTTGCGCTGGTTCGACCCGCCCACGGTGGAGTTCCTCAATTCCGTGCTGGAAACCCGTGCTGTGGCTACCCGCCGCCTGTCCGAACTGGCCGCGGCTCTGGTCGGCAAGCGGTTGACCAAGCAGCAAATATTGGCCGCCGTACAGCGGTGGCTGGACACCGCCGAGGCCCTCGGCCCAGAGGAAGTGGTGGAAATTGTGGAGTAAGCCGCTATTTCCCCGCCTCGTTCAGCAGCCACATGCCGGTGACGATGAGCAGCGCCCCTAACGCCTTGCGCCCGGTCATCGGCTCGTGCAGGAACAGCACCGCCAGCAGCAGGGCGACCAGCGGGTAGGCAGAAGTGAGGGGCACAATGCGCGAGGCCTCTGCCCGGTTAAGGGCAGAATAGTAGCCCGCCATTCCCAGCAGGCCCAGAATCGCGCTGAGGAAAAGGTATCCCACTCCACGCCCCGGAGCACTCCCCAGGGCGGCTAAAAGGCCGCTACCCAGGCCATAGATTAACACCAGCGCCGTCCAGAACAGGGCCCGCAGGGTCAGGGCAACGGCGGGACTGAGGTAGCCAAGGGTCAACTTGTCGAAGACTGCCGCCGCGCCCCAGGAGACGATGGTCAACAGGGAGAACACCCAGGCAGAAGGATTCATCCGAGTCAACCTTTAGGCAATTTGCTCCGTAGTGGCCAAAGCGGCACCCGCCTCCTGCATCTCGGCCAGGGCCTTTTCTCCGTCGCCGGGATTAGCATCTACGGCCCGAATAGCGTCGGTCAGCACCACGGCTTGAAATCCGTGGCGGAGGGCATCTAACACGGTGGCCTTCACGCAGTAGTCCGTCGCCAGTCCGCCGACGAACACCCGCTCCACCTCGTGAGATTGCAGCAGGTCCGCCAGAGACGGTTCACCCTCAAAACCGGAATAGGCTTCCTGCCCTTCGTCCATCCCCTTGCGGACCTCCAGGTGAATGCCAGCGACCTTGAGTTCCGGGTGAAACTCCGCGCCCCGGGTGCCCTGTACGCAGTGGGGCGGCCACAGTCCACCTTCCCCCCGGAAGGAGCAGTGATGCGGCGGATGCCAATCCCGAGTGGCGACCACCAGGGAAAACTTGTCCATTACCCCATTGAGCGGAGCAACCACCGCATCCCCTTCCGCCACGGGGAGGGCTCCGCCAGGGCAGAAATCGTTTTGCACGTCCACGATAATCAACGCGTCTCGCTCGGTCAAAGTGTATTTAATAGGCTCGCTCATAACTCTATCTCCCCAACTCTCCCCATCCGCGGGGAGGGAAATCATATTGGGCCTCCGCTAAGGGTCGGCGGTGAGAATTTCGCGCAGGCAGTTGGGAAGGGAAGGCCGTTTTGCGGCCCACAGCCAGATGGTTCCTACCTCCTTGGGCGACGCCGCCCCTAAATTGTACCACAGATAGCGGGGAACGTCAAGACTTGCTTTCCCTAAGGAAGTGTGCTATAATGAACGCCCTCACCCTTACTGAAGCAGAGCAAGGGAGAGAGCGCGGAAGGCAATAAGCCCGCTGAAAGGGAAACAGTATGAGAGGGAGGTTCTTGACACTCTCCCCGATGAATCGGGGGAGATTCTCGCTTCATCGAGGGATGCTTGCCGTGGCAAGTCTGACTCCC